>DASWDS010000536.1:0-11500 GCA_036395165.1 Anaeromyxobacteraceae bacterium
GGCGTCCTGCGGATCGCGCAGAAGAACGCGCTCGCCGGCGCCCTCGCGCCGTTCATCCGGTTCGAGCGGCGCGACGCCGCCCTCGTGGAGCCGCCTCCCGGGTCGGGTCTCCTCGCCGTGAATCCTCCGTACGGCGTGCGCCTGCCCGAGGGCGCCGCCTCCGCCTGGCGGTCGCTCGCCACGCTTCTCGAGCGGCTGCCGGGATGGACGGCGGTCGTCCTCGGTCCCGATCGCGGCCTCGAGCGGCTCCTTGGCCGCACGCCGGCCCATATCCTGCGTATCCGGAACGGGGGCCTCGCGTGCCAGCTGCTCTTCTTCGGGGGAACAGATCGGGGTGCGCAGGAATAGCGCCCGTTTGCTCCCCAGAAGAGTCGCGGTGCCGCCAAGCCAAGGCGCAGCTGCCGCCCCATCATGTGGGCCGTGCTGAAGCGCTTCCGCCAACGGTTCTCCACGCGGCACCTGCTCGTCCCTTCGCGCGCGCGCGAAGGGCTCGCGAAGCTCGCCGTGCGTCGCGTCGGGCACACCTTCGCGAACGAGGTCGTTGCGCTCCGGAACGTCGACATCGACGTGCACTCCGGGGAGTTCGTCTGCCTGCTCGGCCCCTCGGGGTGCGGCAAGTCCACGCTCCTCTACGCGCTCGCCGGCCTCGTGAAGCCGTCCGGCGGACACATCTCGCTCGACGGGCGCGACGTGAAAGGACCGGGGCCGGATCGCGTGCTCGTCTTCCAGGAGCCGGCGCTCTTCCCGTGGCTCTCGGTCCGGCAGAACCTCGTCTTCGTGCTCCGCGCGAAGGGCCTCGGCCGCCCCGAGGCGGAGGCGCGCGCGCGAGAGTTCATCGGACGCGTCGCGCTCACCGGGTTCGAGGACGCGCTCCCGCACCAGCTCTCGGGCGGCATGCGCATGCGCGTCGCGCTGGCGCGCGCGCTCGCCATCGATCCGTCCGTGCTCCTCATGGACGAGCCGTTCGGCGCGCTCGACGCCCAGACGCGCTCGCACATGCACGAGCTCCTCCAATCGATCTGGATGCGCGATCGCAAGACCGTCGTCTTCGTCACCCACAACATCCGCGAGGCGCTCGTGCTCGGCGATCGCGTGGTGGTGATGGCCGGCCGGCCCGGGCGCGTCCTCCAGGACCTCGAGGTGCGCCTGCCCCGCCCGCGCGATCCCGACGACGAGGCGCTCGTCGAGCTCTCGCGACGGATCCGCGCCATGCTCGGGCGCGCCGAGCGCGCCTCCAACACCCCGCCGCCGATGGCCCTGACGAAGGAGAACACGGATGGTGAGGCCGCTGCTCCAGCGGGCCGCGTCCCTGACGGCGCTCCTCCTCCTGTGGGGGCTGGCCTCTAGGTTCGGGCCGTGGCCCCGGTACCTCTTCCCGGGGCCGCTCGCGGTCGCGGGGAGCCTCGCCGGGATGGTCGTGGACGGCCGGCTCGGCTCGGCCGTGCTGCGGTCGCTCGGGCGCCTCGCGCAGGGGTACTTCCTCTCCGCCGCCATCGGCGTGCCGCTCGGCATCGCGATCGGCCGCAGCCGCGTGCTGCAGGCCACCCTCAAGCCGCTCGTCCTCGGGCTGCAGGCGCTCCCGTCCATCTGCTGGCTCCCGCTCGCGCTGCTCTGGTTCGGGCTCTCGGACCGCGCCATCGTCTTCGTGGTGGTGATGGGCTCCCTCCTCGCGATCTCGATCTCGACGGAGGACGGCGTGGCCGGCATCGATCCCCTGCTCCTGCGCGCGTCGGGCGTGCTCGGCATCCGCGGGCTGCGCTTCTACGCCGGCGTGCTCGTCCCGGGCGCGCTGCCGGGCATCGTGACGGGCCTCAAGCTCGGCTGGAGCTTCGCGTGGCGGGCGCTCATGGCCGGCGAGCTGCTGTTCGTGGCGGGCGGGCTCGGGCAGCTCCTGCAGCAGGGGCGCGAGCTGCTCGACGTGGCGCAGGTCATGGCGGTCATGCTCGCCATCGTCGGCGTGGGGTCGGTCGTGGACCAGGTGCTCTTCCGCATCATCGAGGTGCGGGTCCGGCGCCGCTGGGGGCTCGCCGAGGCGACGTGAGGATCCTCGCCCTGCACGACACCGCGCTCACCTGCGCGCTGGCGCTCGCCGCAGCCGCGCCCCTCGCCTGCAACAGGGCCCCGCCGCCCTCGGCGCCCTTCCGCCTCGCGTTCTTCCCGAACCTCACGCACGCGCAGGCGCTGGTGGGGAACGGCGAGGGGCTCTTCGCGAAGGCGACCGGCGGCGCCGTCACGGTCCGCCAGTTCAACGCCGGCCCCGCCGCGATGGAGGCGCTCCTCGCGGGTGACGTGGAGCTCGTCTACGTGGGGCCGGGGCCCGCCACGATCGCCTACCTCCGGTCTGACGGCGCCGCGCTGCGCGTGGTGGCGGGGGCGGTCTCGGGCGGCGCGCAGCTCATCGCGCGCACGGCGCGGAACCCGGGCGACCTCGCGGGGAAGCGCGTCGCGTCGCCGCAGCTCGGGAACACCCAGGACATCGCGCTCCGCACGTGGGTGATGGCGCAGGGGATGACGGTGGGTGAAGGGCCCTCCGACGTGAAGGTCACGCCGCTCTCGAACCCCGACATCGTGGGCCTCTTCGGGCGCGGCGAGCTCGAGGGGGCCTGGGTCCCCGAGCCTTGGGGCGCGCGGCTCCGGGCCGAGGCGGGCGGCCACGTCCTCGTCGACGAGCGCGACCTGTGGGAGGGCCGGAAGTTCCCGACGACGATCGTGGTGGTGAGCGCCAGGTGCACGCGCAGCACCGCCGCGACGTCGTGGCGGTGCTGCGCGTGCACCTGGCGCTCACCGAGCGGTGGAGGGCCGATCCGGCAGGCTTCGCACGGACCGCGAACGCCGAGTACGGGAAGCTGACGGGGCACCCGCTCCCGGACGCCGTCCTGCAGGACGCCTTCTCGCGCCTCGAGCCGACGGACGATCCGCTCCAGCGGCAGCTCGTCGAGGGCGCCTTGCACGCGCAGGCGCTGAAGTTCGCCCCGCGGGGCGATCTCGCCGCGATGGTGGATCCTTCACTCCTCGCGGAGGCGCGGCAGCCCGCGCGCTGATCTCGGGTCGACCAGCGGGGGGTCGCACACCCTCGCCCGGGCTCGCCCGAGCCGAACGCCATGGAGATGTTGCAATCGAGCCGCGGCGTCGCCGCGCGGCGCGCGGAGCATGGGAGGCATGGACAGCCGCGACATCGAGCTGGCGGTCGTCGAGGGGGCGCTCGCAGGCGCACCGGTCGAGCCGGCGCGCGTCGCCCGCCTCGCGCGCCTGCTCGGCTACGACGAGCGGCTGCTCCTGCACTTCCGCCGCTACCATGGCCCCTGGCGCACCCGCGTCGCCCGGCTCCTCACCGCCGCCGGCGACGCGCGCACCTGGAGCGCGCTCGGGCTCGCGCTCCTCGCGACCGCCCAGCCTGGGGCGGTCCACGCCGGGCTCCGACTGGGCGCCGCGAGCTTCCTCGGCGCCCTGACCGCCCAGGCCCTGAAGCGCACGCTCAACCGGGCGCGCCCGACGTCGGCCATCGAGGGCTTCGAGGCGCTGGTCGAGAACCCGGACGCCTTCTCGTTCCCGTCGGGCCACACCGCGGCGGCCTTCGCGGTGGCGGTCGCGCTCGCCGGCGAGCCGGGCTGCGCGGGGCCGGTCTCGCTCCTGCTCGCGACCGGCATCGCGCTCTCGCGCGTCTACCTCGGCGCGCACTACCCGCTCGACGTCCTCGCGGGCGGCCTGCTCGGCGCCGGGGCCGGGACGGTGGCGCGGCTCGTGGTGTCGTGAGTCGGGTGCCGTCCCCTCTCCCCGCAACGCGGGGAGAGGGCCAGGGAGAGGGGCCGCGCGACTGGCGCCGACCCTCTCCCCGACCCTCCCCCTTCCAGGGGGAGGGGGACGATGACGCTACTTCTCCTCCACCAACCTGCTCCGCGGGTGCCGCACGTCGGTGCCGCGGACCATGTACACCACCATCTCGGCGACGTTGATCGCGTGGTCGCCGAAGCGCTCGAGGTGCTTCGCCGCGAACATCATGGCGGTGGCGCGGCGGATGGCGCGGGAGTCCTCCATCATGAGCTGCAACAGCTCGTTGAAGATCTTCAGATACAGCGCGTCGAGGAGGTCGTCGCCCTTCATCACCTCCTCCGCCTTCACCGGATCCCGCTCCACGAACGCGTCGAGCGCCTTCTTGAGCTGCGCCTCGGAGAGATCCGCGAGCGAGGAGAGGTCGTGGAAGGGCCGGAGCGGCGGCGCCTGCGCGAGGTCCATCGCGCGCTCGGCGATGTTGACCGCCAGGTCGCCCATGCGCTCGAGGTCCGTCACGATCTTGAGCGCGGTCGTGATGAAGCGGAGGTCGCTCGCGGCCGGCTGGCGCAGCGCCAGCAGGCGCCGGCAGGCGCCGTCGATGTCCACCTCGAGCCGGTTGACCTCGACGTCGCTCGCCTTCACCCGCTCCGCGAGCTCGCTGTTGCGCTCCGTGATGGCGCGCACGCTCGAGGCGATCGCGGCCTCGACCTTGCCGCCCATGGCGAGCAGCTTGTCGCGCAGGTCCTTCAGCTCCTGCTCGTACGTCTTGTCGGTGTGCGTCGCGGGCATGGTGGCAGCCTATCCGAACTTCCCTGTGACGTAGTCCTCGGTGCGCTGCTCTCGCGGGTTCGTGAAGATCGTCTCGGTGGCGCCCGCCTCGACGAGCTCGCCCATGTAGAAGAACGCCGTCGTGTCCGAGACGCGCGCCGCCTGCTGCATGTTGTGCGTCACGATGACGATCGTGTAGCGCTCCTTGAGCTCGTGCATGAGCTCCTCGATCTTCGCCGTCGCGATGGGATCGAGCGCGCTCGCCGGCTCGTCCATGAGCAGCACCTCGGGCTCGACCGCGAGCGCCCGCGCGATGCAGAGGCGCTGCTGCTGGCCGCCCGAGAGGGAGAGCGCCGAGTGGCGGAGCCGGTCCTTCACCTCGTCCCACAGCGCCGCCTGGACGAGGCACCGCTCCACGATCTCGTCGAGGTCGCCCTCCCAGCCGTTGAGGCTCAGGCCCGCGGCGACGTTGTCCTTGATCGACATGGTCGGGAACGGGTTCGGCCGCTGGAACACCATCCCCACGCGCCGCCGCAGGCGCACCGGGTCCACCCCGCGCCCGTACAGGTTCTCGCCGTCGAGGTCGACGCGGCCCTGCGAGCGGGCGCCGGGCACGAGCTCGTGCATCCGGTTGAGGCAGCGCAGGAAGGTGGACTTGCCACAGCCGGACGGCCCGATGACGGCCAGCACCGACAGGGGCGCGACGTCGATGGAGACGTCGCGGAGCACGTGCCGGTCGTGGAACCAGGCCTGGAGCCCCTCGACGCGCATCTTCGGGGTCACGCGCGCCCTCCTGCCGTGCTGCGGCGCAGCGCCAGGCGCGCGCCGACGTTCAGGACGCCGACGAGGAGGAGCAGGACGAGGGCGGCGGTCCACGCCTTCTGGTGCCAATCCTCGTACGGGCTGATGGCGTAGTTGAAGATCTGCACCGTGAGCGACGCGGTCGGCTGGTCCGGCCGGAAGTTCCAGTACTGGTTGTTGAGGGCGGTGAAGAGGAGCGGCGCCGTCTCGCCCGCGGCGCGGGCGATGGCGAGGAGCGCCGCGGTGAGGATGCCGCCCGCGGCCGTGCGCAGCACGACGCGGAGGCTCGTCTTCCACTGTGCGATCCCGAGCGCGAGCGAGGCCTCCCGCAGCGTGCCGGGCACGAGCCGGACGAGCTCCTCGGTCGTGCGGGCGAGCGTCGGGATCATGAGGAGCGCGAGCGCGAGCGCCCCGGCCAGCGCGGAGAAGCGCCGCATGGGCAGCACGACCAGCCCATAGGCGACGATGCCGATGACGATCGACGGGATGCCGGAGAACACCTCGGCGGTGAAGCGGACCGCGCGGCCGAACGGGCCGTCGCCCTTCTCCGCCAGGAAGACGCCGGCGCCGATGCCCACCGGGAGCCCGACGAGGCACGCCAGGCCCACCATGGTGGCGGTGCCGAGGATGGCATTGCCGACGCCGCCGCCCGGCTCGCCCACCGGCGCGGGGAGCGCGCCGAAGAACGAGAGCGAGAGGCCCGGCGCGCCCTTCGAGACGACGAGCCACAAGAGCGAGCCGAGCGGGACGAGGGCGAGGAGCACCATCGCGCCGCACGCGATCGTGACGAGCGCGTCCACCGCGCGGCGGAGAGGGAGCGACCTCACGCCGCGACCCGCGCCGGGCCGCGCGCGACGAGCCTCACCAGGAGCCGCGCGACGGAGTTGAGGAGGAGCGACAGGCCGAAGAGCACGAGCGCGAGCCCGGCCAGGGCGCCGACGTGGACGTCCCCCGTCGCCTCGGCGAACTCGTTGGCGATGACGGCGGGCAGCGTGTACCCCGGCGCGAAGAGCGACGCGCTGATCTCGGGCGAGTTGCCGATGACCATCGTGACCGCCATCGTCTCCCCCAGCGCCCGGCCGAGCCCGAGCAGCGCCGCGCCGAGGATGCCGGGGCGGGCGTAGGGCAGGACCGCGAGGCGGATCGCCTCCCAGCGCGTCGCGCCGAGGGCGAAGGCGGCCTCGCGGAGGGACGCCGGAACCGTCTTCAGCACCTCGCTCGTCACCGAGGCGACGGTGGGCAGGATCATCACGGCCAGGATGAGGCCCGCGGCCAGGTAGCCGAGCCCGATGGGCGCCCCGCGGAAGATGGGCAGGAACCCGAGCGTCCGCGCGAGGAACGGTTCGACGACGGTGCGGAGGAGCGGCACCAGCACGAAGAGCCCCCACAGCCCGTAGACGACGCTCGGGATGGCGGCCAGCGTCTCGATGGCGAAGGTGACGACGGGGCGGAGCCGGGGCGGTCCCATCTCCGATAGGAAGAGCGCGAGGCCCACCGACACCGGCACCGCCACCGCGATCGCGATGACGCTCGTCACGAGCGTGCCGTACATGAACGCGAGCGCGCCGAAGGAGCCCGCCACCGGATCCCAGGTCTTCTGCACGAGGAACTGCGTCGCGCCCGCGGCGAGCGCCGGGCGCGACACCTTCACGAGCTCCAGCACGACGAGCCCGACGACCGCCAGGATCGCGCCGCCCATCGCGACGAGCAACCCGTTCCAGACGCGGTCGCCTCCGTGCGCGGCCGCGCCCGCCGGCAGGTGTGGGGGGGGCGCGGCCAGCGTCGCCCCCCGCGCGACGGCGTCAGCGGGAGGAGGCAAGCGGGACCGGCCTTCCCTGGACGGTGAGGCCGCCCAGCGTCTTCTCGATCTTGCCCACCACCGCCTTCGGGAGCGGCGCGTAGTCGAGCGCCGCCGCGGAGGGCTGGCCGTCGTGCACGGCCCACCACAGGAACCTGATCAGCGCCTCGCCCTTCGCCTTGTCGGCCTGGTCCTTGTAGACGAGCAGGTACGTGAACGAGGCGATGGGGTAGGCGTTCTTGCCCGCCGCGTCCGTGATGGACACGCGGTAGTCGGCAGGGACGTCGACGCCGGCGGCGGCCTCCGACGTGCTCTCGATGGACGGCTTCACGAACGCGCCGTCGTGGTTCCTGAGGAGCGCCATGGGCAGCTTGTTCTGGTTCGCGTACGCGAGCTCGACGTACCCCACGGCGCCCGGGGTCGCCTTCACGAGGCCCGTCACGCCCTCGTTGCCCTTCGCGCCCAGGCCCGCCGGCCACCTCACGCTCTTGCCGGCACCGACCTTGCTCTTCCACTCCGGGCTCACCTTCGCGAGGTAGTCCGTGAAGATGGCGGTCGTCCCGGAGCCGTCGGAGCGGTGGACCACGGTGATGGCCGTGTCGGGCAGCTTCGCGCCGGGGTTGTCCTTCGCGAGCGCGGGGTCGTTCCACTTCGTGATGCTCCCCAGGAAGATGCCGGAGAGCGTCTGCGGCGTGAGCTTCAGGCCCTCGACGGGGGTGTTGTGGGTGACGACGACGGCGCCGAGCACCGTCGGAACGTGCTGGACGCCGGGAGCCTTCGCCAGCTCCTCGTCCGTCATCGGGGCATCCGAGGCGCCGAAGTCCACCGTCTTCTCGGTGATCTGCTTGATGCCGCCGCCGGAGCCGATCGACTGGTAGTTGAAGCGGAGCGCCGGGTTCTGCTTGTTGTAGTCGCTGAACCACTTGGAATAGAGCGGGAACGGGAAGGTCGCGCCCGCGCCCGTGATGAGCAGGTTCTCCGCCTGCGCCACGCCACCCACCGCGAGGGCGAGCACCGCCGCCAGCACCTTCGTCATGAGCCTCTCCGATCGTCGTGTTGGGTCGGCCCGTTTCTAGGCTGGACAGGTGACGGTTGCGTGACGGCGCCGTGGAGGTGCAGTGAAGGTTCGGCTCGCGCCACGCGGCGGCCCCGCTCAAGAGGCCGGGAGGCGCACCCAGAAGCGGCTGCCCGACGCCCCGCTCTCGACCCCCACCTCGCCGCCTTGCGCCTGCACGAGGTGCTTCACGATGGCGAGGCCGAGGCCTGTCCCGCCCTGATCCCGGCTCCGCCCCGGGTCGGCGCGGTAGAACCGCTCGAAGACCCGCGCGAGGTGGTGGCGGTCGATGCCGGGTCCGGTGTCCGCGACCGTGACGACGACGCCCTGCTCCGCGCGCGCCCCGCCGACGATGACCCGGCCGCCCGCGGGCGTGTACTTCACCGCATTGTCGACGAGGTTCACGAGCACCTGCTCCAGCGCGCGCGCGTCGGCGCGCGCGGCGAGGCCGTCCGCCACGTCGCGCGCGAGCTGGAGCCCCTTCTCGGCGGCCCGGTCGGCGTGCAGGTCGAGCACGCCCTGCGCGAGCGGGGCGAGCTCGACGCGCGCGAGCGAGATCGTCCACTGTCCCGACTCGATGCGCGACAGGTCGAGGAGGTCCTGCGTGAGCTGGGAGAGCCGCTCCGCCTGGCGCGCGATCATGCCGACGAAGTGACGGGCGCCTTCGGGGTCGGCGAGCGCGCCCGCGAGGAGCGTCTCGGCCGCGCCGCGGATGGCGGCGACCGGCGTGCGCAGCTCGTGGCTCGCGTTCGCGACGAAGTCGCGGCGGATCGCCTCGGCGCGCTTCGCGTCCGTCACGTCGCGCAGGAGGAGCAACACCTCGCCGCGCAGGAGCGGCGCCAGGTGCGCGAGCCAGACGCGCCGCGTCGCAGGCGTGTCGACCTCGAGCCGCCGCGGGTGGCCCTCCAGCGCCCGCCGGACCGCCTCCGCCAGCTCGCCGGAGCGCGTGATCTCGAGGAGCGAGAGCCCGGCCGCCCGCCCCCCCGGCGCGAGCGCCTCGAACGCGGCGTTGGCGACCCGCACCAGCCCGAGCTTCCCGATCACGGCCGCGCCGTCCGCGAGGGCCGAGAGCAGCTCGCGCTCGGGCTCCTCCTTCGTCTTGGCGCGCTCCTCGCGCGTGTGGACGAGGCCGCCCAGGAGCTCGAGCTCGGCGGGGATCTCGGCGCGCGGGCCGCCCGCCAGCTCGTCCTGGAGCGCCCGGATGGCGGCGTCGAGCTTGCTCCCGCGGAGCTTCGCCATCACGGCCCGGTCACCCCCGCTCGGACGGCAGCACCAGCCGATAGCCGATCCCGCGCACGGTCTCGAGCAGGTCGCGCGCCGATCCGAGCTTCTCGCGCAGCCGCTTCACGTGCGTGTCCACCGTTCGCGTCTCGACCTCGCTCGACATCTCCCAGACGTCCGAGAGGAGCTGCTCGCGCGACTGGACGCGCCCGACGCGCGTCATGAAGGTGAGGAGCAGCCGGAACTCGAGCGGCGTGAGCACCACCTCCTCGTCTCCGACATACGCGCGGTGCGCCTCGACGTCCACCCGGATCGGGCCGACCGGCTCGAGGGGCCGCTCGCCACCCCGAGGCGGCGCGGCGCCGGCCGCGCGCCGGAGCACCGCGCGGACGCGGAGCACGAGCTCGCGGACGCTGAAGGGCTTCGTCACGTAGTCGTCGGCGCCGAGCTCGAACCCGACCACCTTGTCCACCTCCTCGCCCTTCGCGGTGAGCATCATGACCGGCACGTGCTTCGTGCGCGGCTCGGACTTGATCGCGCGGCACACGTCGGTGCCGGAGACGTCCGGCAGCATGAGGTCGAGCAAGACGAGGTCCGGGACGCGGCGGCGCAGATGCGCCTGCGCCTCCGCGCCCGAGGCGGCGAGCAACGTCTCGAACCCCGCCTGTCGCAGGTTGAAGTCGAGCACCGAGAGCAGGTCGCGCTCGTCGTCCACGATGAGGATGGCCGGCACGACGGAATCCTACAGCAGGCCAGCATGGCGGCAGCGTGCCAGTGGCGCGACATCCGCGTGAACCGCGGGTGGATGAGCCCTCCTCGGGCCTCTTCCGGACGCCTGCATGGACCCACCCGAGCCTACAGGCGCCCGCTTGACTTGTGTCGCGCCCTTGGCGTCAGCTCACCCATCCGCCTTCCGACGTCCGGAGCGACAGCCACGCCTCCCGACAGCCATACCGACGGCCGCTCCCGCGGCCTCATGGGGCGCCTCGCGCTTCACCCGGCCGCGCTCCGCGAGGACGTGAGCCAGTGGTTCGAGGGGTTGTCGTCGGCGGGCGCGACCGCGATCGCGGTCGGGCTCATGCTCTGCGTCGCGGTCGGCGACGAGCTGACGGGCGCCGACGTCTCCTTCACGCTCCTCTACCTCGGTCCCATCGGCTTCGCGACCTGGTTCGTCTCGCTGCCCGCCGGGATCTTCCTCTCGACCGCGAGCGCGCTCGCGTCGTTCGCGGTCGACCTGTCCACCCGCAGCGTCCCGCTGCCGGGCGTCATCCTGGCCTGGAACGTCGTGGTGCAGCTCGGGGTCTTCCTCGCGCTGGTGGTGCTGCTCGCGGCGTTGAAGGGGCGCCTCGTGGCGGAGCAGCAGCTCGCGCGGACGGACCCGCTGACGCTCGTCTCGAACCGGCGCGCCTTCGTCGAGCTGGCGGCGGTGGAGCTCGAGCGCGCGCGCCGCACCGGCCGCCCCCTCACGGTCGCCTACCTCGACGCGGACGACTTCAAGTCCATCAACGACCGGCTCGGCCACGCACAGGGCGACGCGCTCCTCGTCGCCGTGGCGGCGACGCTCCGCGGCGGGACGCGCGTGATGGACTCGGTCGCGCGGCTCGGGGGCGACGAGTTCGGCCTCCTGCTCGTCGACACCGACGGCGAGACCGCGAAGGCGCTCGTCGAGCGCCTGCGCGCCGAGCTCGCCGCGCGCATGGGCGAGAACGGATGGACGGTCTCCTTCTGCATCGGCGCGGTCACCTTCGCGGCGCCGGCGCGCTCGGTCGACGAGATGCTCGGGCACGCCGACCAGCTCATGTACGACGCGAAGCGCGCGGGCAAGAACGCGGCGCGCTTCGAGATCGTCGAGCGCCAGGCGGCGCTCGCCGCCGGCGGGCGGGCGATCTCGTAGCGGTGGGGCGGGCTGCGCACCGCTCGCCGGGTCACGACCCGGTCGTCACCCTGAGGTGGAAGCTCTTCGCGCGCGTCAGCGCGAGCAGGCCGTGCCTCGAGAGCGAGAGGCCGAGCCCGGAGTCCTTCCAGCCGACCCACGGCAGCGCCGGGTCGAGGTAGTCGCAGCGGTTCATGTAGACGGTGCCGGCCTC
>DASWDS010000537.1:0-5966 GCA_036395165.1 Anaeromyxobacteraceae bacterium
GAGGGCCAGATCGTCCCCGGCCTCGAGCGCGCGCTCGAGGGTCTCGGCGCCGGCGACGCGAAGCAGGTGGTCGTCTCGCCCGCCGACGGCTACGGCGAGCACGACGCGCGCGGCCTGCAGGAGGTGCCGCGGAGCGCCTTCCCGGCCGACATGCAGCCGCAGGTGGGGCAGGAGCTCGTGGCGCAAGGACCGAACGGCGAGGCGGTGCCGTTCGTCATCCGAGAGGTGAAGCTGGAGTCGGTCGTCATCGACCTGAACCACCCGCTCGCGGGCAAGACGCTCCATTTCGCGGTGACGGTGCGCGACGTCCGCGCCGCCACCGAGGAAGAGCTGCAGCACGGTCACGTGCACGGCCCCGAGGGCCACGCGCACGACCACGGCCACGAGTAGCCGAGGGGGACGCGCACCGCCGCGGCGCTGGAGGGACCGCTCACCGCCGCCTGCGCGCGGGACGGCGTGCGGCGCGCAGCGGCGGCGCCGCGGCCGGAGCGGACCGGATCCAGCGTGCGCCGTCCAGGATCTCCAGCACCTGCGTGAAGGACGAGATGGCGAGCGGCCAGCGGGGGGCGCCCTCCTCCGCGACGTGGCGGCGCGTCACCGCGGGCGCGGAGATGACCGACAGGCGGTCGCGGTACTCCTCCGACACGTACGTGCCGTACTCGGCCCACACGCCGAGCGCCCCGCAGGCATCGGCGAGCGGCATGTCCTTCCTTGGGTTGTCGCCGACGTACATCACCTCGTGCCCCGCGAGGCCGAAGTCGGCGAGCACGCGGCGGAGCCCGGCCGGGCTCGGCTTCTCGGCCTTCCTCGGGAGCTCCACGACGAGCGTCTTCTCCGACCGGTAGTGCCCGGCGGCGTCGCGCCGGCGGATCTCGGGGTCGACGTTCTCCGGCAGGTCGTAGCCGCGCAGCGTGTAGACGGCGTCGAAGGCGGCGTCGAGCTCCAGGATCTTGAGCCGGAGCTCGACCGCGTTCCGCGGCGCGTCGGTGAGCGCGACGAGCTTCACACCGCGCTCACGCAACCGCCCCAGCGTGTCGCGCACGCCGGGGTACGGCCGGAGGTAGCGCTTGCGCGCCTCCTTGAAGGCGCGGCGCGCCGGGCCGATGACGAGCGCGTCGAAGGAGGCGAAGTCGCGGTCGTAGGGCTGGAAGAGGTCCGACTCCTGGATCGCGAAGGGGTACTCGTTCGACTCGTGCTTCGCGTAGACGGCCTTCAGCGACTGCACGATGCGGATGCGCGGGAGCCCGGTGGTGGCGACGAGCGAGGCCACCATCGCCTCGAGGCTCGGGACGATGTAGTCGACCCACGGGTAGAGCGTGTTGTCGAGGTCGGTGACGACGGCTCGGAGCGGCACGCGCCGATTCTACTCGGTGGTCTCGCAGGTCGCGAAGCCGCATGCCTGGCACGTCTCGCAGCCGCCGCTGCGGACGAGGAGCCCCCCGCACTGCGGGCACGCCGCCCCGGCCGCCGGGACGCCGCGCGTCAGCACCTGCCCCTCGCGCGTGCCGTCGCGGTACACCGTCATCCCCTTGCACCCGAGCTCGAAGGCGAGCTGGTACGCGTCGCGGACGGTCGCCTCGGTGGCGTCGCGCGGCAGGTTGATCGTCTTCGAGACGCCGTTGTCGACGTGACGCTGGAAGGCCGCCTGCATCCGCACGTGGACCTCCGGCGCGACGTCGTGCGCGGTCGCGAAGAGGCGCTGGATACCGGCGGGCACGCCCGGGACGCCGCGGGCGCGCCCGTTGGCGAGGAGGCGCGGGAGCGTCGCCTCGGCGCCGAGCGCGCGCAGGCTCGCCACGAGATCGGGGTTCTCCTCCTCGAGGTTCACGTCCCCGAGCGCGCGCCGCACGTAGGCCACCGCGAAGAGCGGCTCGATGCCGGAGGAGCAGCCCGCGATGACCGACAGCGTGCCGGTGGGCGCGATCGTCGTCACCGTCGCGTTGCGGCGCGGCTGCCCGCCCGCCGCGGCGAGCGCGCTCGTCGCCCATCCGGGGAAGGGGCCGCGCTTGGACGCCAGCGCCTCGCTCGCGGCGTGCGCCTCGCGCTGCACGAAGCGCATCACGTCGTCGGCGAGCGCGAGGGCGGACGGATCGTCGTACGGCACGCCCAGGCGGACGAGGAGGTCGGCCCAGCCCATGACGCCCAGCCCGATCTTGCGGTTCCGGCGCGACACGGCCTCGATCTGCGGCAGCGGCCAGCCGTTCACGGCGAGGACGTCGTCGAGCATCCGGACGCCGTCCCGCACGCACGCGCCGAGCGCGTCCCAGTCGACCGCGCCGCCGTGCGCGAAGAGCCCCAGGTTCACCGAGCCGAGGGTGCACGCCTCGAAGGGCAGGAGCGGCTGCTCGCCGCACGGGTTCACCGCCTCGAAGCGCGCCAGGTCGGGGGTGGGATTCCTCGCCTCGACCCGGTCGAGGAAGACGAGACCCGGCTCGCCGGAAGCCCAGGCCGCCGCGGCGATGCGGTCGAGCAGCTCGCGCGCGTCCACCTCGCGCACGGCCGCGCCGGTCTTGGGGTGGCGCAGCGGGAACGCGCCGCCGCGCCGGGCGGCCGCCATGAACGCGTCCGTCGCCGCCACGGAGATGTTGAAGTTCTCGAGCCCCGGGCCGCGCTTCGCGTCGACGAGCTCGAGGATGTCCGGGTGCTCGACCCCGAGGACGGCCATGTTGGCTCCGCGCCGCACCCCACCCTGCTTGATCGTCTCGGTCGCCGCGTCGAAGACGCGGATGAACGAGACGGGCCCGCTCGCGACGCCGTGCGTGGTGCGGACGAGGTCGCCCTTCGGCCGCAGGCGCGAGAAGGAGAAGCCGGTGCCGCCTCCGGACTGGTGGATGAGCGCAGCCCACTTCAGGGCGTCGAAGATGGACGCGAGATCGTCGTCGACCGGGAGGACGAAACAGGCGGCGAGCTGACCGCGCTCGCGGCCGGCGTTCATGAGCGTGGGGGAGTTCGGGAGGAGCTCGAGGGAGGCCATGCGGGCCTCGAAGCGCTCGGCCCACCGCCCGCGCTCCTCGCGCTCCTCCGCCTGGGCGAGGGCGGTCGCGACGCGGCGCCACAGCTCGGCGGGCGTCTCGAGCACGGCGCCCGCCTCGTCGCGCAGGAGGTAGCGCCGCTGCAGCACCGCGCGGGCGTTGTCGGTGAGCGTCGCCACGCCTGGATTGTAGCCGTCCGTGGCTCCGTTCGCCCTGGCGCTGCGGCGGGCATGGGCGCGCGGCCGACCGAGCGGCATGCCCGCCTCCCCGCTCCACCGGCGCCCGTCGCCTCGCACGCGACCGGGCCAGCGTGGCGCACGGCGGCAGAGTGCGCCCTTGCTTCACGAGGGGGTCGCCCCCAGGTTAGCCCCGGGAAGGGACAAGGAGATTCCAGATGCCGCACCGTGAGAAGGGTCGCAGCAACATGACGGTCCGGGAGGCCGGCCGGCTGGGTGGCGAGGCGCGCAAGCAGCAGCTGGGCAGCGAGGGGTACTCGGAGCTCGGCCACAAGGGCGGACAGCGCGTGCGCGAGCTGATCGAGGAAGGCAAGAACGCGGGCCGGAACGCCGGCACCACGCGGCCTCCCGAGACCAAGCGCGAGTAGGGAAGGCGTCAGCGTCGCGCCTGCTGCTGCCGGTGAACGGGCAGCGGCTCGAGCGTCCGGAGGTAGGCCATGACGGCCCCGATCTCGTCGGGCGTGAGCCGCGTCCGCATCGCCGGCATGCCGCTGTGCTTGCCGAAGTAGAGCGGCGCGCCCGGGTCCTCGAGGAGCGCGCGCAGGTACCGATCCGACCCGTAGTCGTGCAGGTTCGGGCCGTCCTTCGCCTCACCTGCGCCCAGGCCGTGGCACTCCGCGCACCCGACGCGCGCGAACGTGCGGCGCCCCTCCTCGAGCGAGGGGTCCGCCTCGGCGCGCGCGGGGTCGCGTCGCGCGTGGACGAAGCGCGCCAGCGCGTCGATGCGCTCCGGGGCGAGGCGCTTGCCGAAGGTGTCCATCTTGCCCCTGAGCTTCGTGGCGCCGAAGCGCTGGGGCTGGTCGGGGTCGCGGATCTGCTCCTTCACCCACTCGAGCGAGAAGAGCCCGGCGAGGTCCGGCGCCTTGTACGCGCGCCCGCCGCCGACGGTGTGGCAGCCCGCGCACTCGCTCGCGAAGAGCCGCCGGCCGCGCTCGGGCGGGTCGTTCGCGACCATGAACGCCGGCCCCTCCGGCGGGATCCCGCGCGCGGCCAGCTCCTTCGCCCGCGCCGCGCCGCGCGCCGACTCGCGCCGCGCCGACGACACCGAAGGATCGCGCGCGTCGCCCACGGCGGCCGCGGCGGTGAGGCCGCCGTAGGAGAGCGCGCCGAGCGTGGCGACGGCGAGCACCGCGCGGCGCTCGCGGAAGCTCCGCCCGCGCGCTCGGTCGAGGAACGGCAGGAGCAGGAGCGCCGCCGTCGCGAGCCCCGGGACGACGAACGTGCCGACGGGCTCGAGTGGCCCCTGGAAGAGCTTCTGGAGCTGGAACAGGCCGAGGAAATACCACTCCGGCCGCGGGAGCGGCGCGATCGAGGGATCGGCGGGCGCCTCGAGGGGCGCGCCGTGGTCCTTCAGGGAGAGCGCCAGGACGGCGAGCACGGCCGCGGTCGCGACCAGCGCGTCCAGGACCGCCTGGCGAGGCCAGAAGCGGTCCACGCGCGGCGCGGCGCCCGCCCGCTGCGCGGCCTCGACGGCGGGGGGTGGCGTGATGCCGCGGCGCCGGAAGAGCGCCAGGTGGACGCCCACCAGCCCGAGGAAGACGAGCGGCAGCAGCACCGCGTGGATCGCGTAGAAGCGCGTCAACGTGAGCGTCCCGTAGCCCTCGCCCCCCTGCGCCAGACGCTCGAGGTGCCCTCCCACGATCGGCACCGTCGCGGCCATCGACATCGCGACCCGCGTCGCCCAGTAGCCGCGCTGGTCCCACGGGAGCAGGTACCCCGTGAGCGCGAACGCGAGGAGCAGGAACAGGAGCAGGACGCCGATCATCCACGTGAGCTCGCGCGGCTTGCGGTAGGCGCCGAAGAGGAGCGTCTGGCCGAGGTGCAGCGCCGCGACCACCACCGCGACCGACGCGCCGTGGTGATGCAGCCCGCGCAAGAGCCATCCGAGCGTGACCTGCGTCTCGATCCAGAAGACGCTCGACCACGCGCTCGCCTCGGACGGGCTGTAGTAGAGCGCGAGGCCGAACCCGGTCGCGATCTGCGCCAGGACGAGGGCGAGCAGGGCGGATCCGAAGACGTAGGTGAGGCGGGCGCCGCCGGGCACCGGCTCCCCGAGCGCCCAGCGCGCGGCGCTGCGCGTTCCGGCGCGATCCTCGAGCCAGTCGCCGGCGCGCGACCGCAGGCTCACGCTTCCCTCCGCGCCGCCGTGCCGATCGCGAAGCGGCGGTAGCGCACCTCGACGACGCGCTCTTCACCAGCCGTGATGCGTACCTCGAGCGGATCGAGGCCGCGCGGCGCGGGGCCGCCGCGGACGCGCCCCGCCAGGTCGAACGCGCTGCCGTGACACGGGCACGCGAAGCCGTCGCGAGCGGCGTCGACGCCGCACCCGAGATGCGGGCAGACCGAGGAGAAGGCGGTCACCTCGTCGCCCCGTCGGACGAGCCACACCGTGCCGATCGGCATGGGGGGCTGCCTCGTCCAGGCGTCCAGGCGCGGCGCGACGACCGCGGCGCGTACCGGGCGCCCCTCCGGCACGGCGTCGAGCCGCGCCACGCGGACGAAGGCGACCTGCTCGGCCCTGCGGCGAAGCGGCGAGAGGAGCGCGCCGGCGATGGGGACACCCGCCACGGCCGCCGCCAGCGCGGCGAGGACGGTCGCGGCGACGCCCAGGAACCCGCGCCGGCCGGGGCCGCCGTCCGGCCCCGCCATGGCAGCGGCGCCGCCGGGACGGGGGTCGTGGGCTGGGCCGCGCGGCATGGCATCCTGGTCAACGCCCCGCTCGCCGATTCGTGCCACGGTTGTGCCTCCCGGCCGGGGG
>DASWDS010000538.1:0-15334 GCA_036395165.1 Anaeromyxobacteraceae bacterium
GACCTGCGACGGGAAGACGTTCACGCCGCGGATGACGAGCATGTCGTCGGACCGGCCGACGACGCGGCTCATCCGCACGCCGGTCCGCCCGCAGGGGCAGGGGGCGTGATCGAGGGAGGCGAGGTCGCGCGTCCGGTAGCGGAGCACCGGCAGCGCCTCCTTCGTGAGCGTCGTGAAGACGAGCTCGCCGGTCTCGCCGTCGCGGACGTGCTCGAGCGTCTCGGGGTTCACGCACTCGACGATGAAGTGGTCCTCCTGCACGTGCATGCCGGCGCGCGCGCCGCACTCGCCCGAGACGCCTG
Source organism: Anaeromyxobacteraceae bacterium (assembly GCA_036395165.1). GTDB lineage: Bacteria > Myxococcota > Myxococcia > Myxococcales > Anaeromyxobacteraceae > Anaeromyxobacter_A. Next base: position 303 of record DASWDS010000538.1, read on the forward strand.
GCCCGATCACCTCGGAGAGCCCGTAGTTGTTGAAGGCGAGGATGCCGAGCGACCGCTCGATCTCGCCGCGCATCTCCTCGGTCCAGGGCTCGCCGCCGAAGTGGCCGAAGCGGAGCGGCAGCGTGCCCGGCGCGAACCCCTCCGCCTGCGCGACCTCCGCGATGTGCAGCGCGTACGAGGGCGTGCAGACGAGGACGTCGGCGCCCAGATCCTCGATGAGCATCACCTGGCGCGGGGTGTTGCCGCCCGCGGCGGGGACGACGCCGGCGCCGACGCGCTCGATCCCGGCGTGGAGGCCGAAGCCGCCGGTGAAGAGGCCGTACCTACATCGACTTCTTGCCGAGCAGCTCGTCCGCGTCCACGACACGCAGGCCGCGCTGCTTCACGGCCGCGAGCGCGCGGTCGGGATCCTCGAACCTGAAGACGATGGCCGCCTTGCCGGGCTTCGGCCCGCCCGCGAAGGCGTACATGTACTCGACCGAGAGCCCCGCCTCCTCGATCGTGGCGAGCACGCGCGCGAGCCCGCCCGGGCGGTCGTCCACCTCGATGGGCACGACCTCGGTCACGTTGACGACCATGCCCCCGGCCTCGAGCGCCTGCTTCGCCCGCTGCCAGTCGCTCACGATGAAGCGGAGGATGCCGAACTGCGCCGTGTCGGCGAGCGACATGGTGAGGATGTCGACGCCCGCCTTGCCCAGCGTCTCGCAGGGCCCGCGCAGCTGGCCCGGTCGGTTCTCGACGAACAGCGAAAGCTGCTGGAGCTTCATCGCGTGCTCCCTTCAGACGTTCCTGAGATCGGTGACGCGCTTCGCCTTCCCCTCGCTCCGGGCGAGCGTGCGCGGCTGGACGAGCGTCACCTGCACCCGCAGCCCGAGCACGTGCTCGATCGCCGCCTCGAGCTTCTCCTGCAGCGCCTCGAGCGCGCGGATCTTGTCGGAGAAGACGTCCGGCGTCACCTCGACCTTCACCTCCATCTGGTCGAGGCCCTTCTCGCGCGTGAGGACGATGGCATAGTGGGGCAGCGTGCCCTCCACCTGCAGCAGCGCCGTCTCCACCTGCGACGGGAACACGTTCACGCCGCGGATGATGAACATGTCGTCGGAGCGGCGGCCGATCCGGCGGATGCGGCGCAGCGTGCGGCCGCAGGCGCAGGGCTCCGAGACGAGCGCCGTCACGTCGCGCGTCCGGTAGCGGATCATCGGCATCGCCTGCTTGGAGAGCGTGGTGAGGACGAGCTCGCCCTCCCTGCCGTCGGGGAGCACGGCGCCCGTCTCGGGGTCGATGATCTCGGGGTAGAAGTGGTCCTCGAAGAGGTGCAGCCCACGCTGCTGCACGCACTCGACGCCGACGCCGGGGCCGATGATCTCGGAGAGGCCGTAGATGTCGTAGGCCTTGATCCCGCTCTCGGCCTCGATGCGCTCGCGCATGGCCTCGCTCCACGGCTCGGCGCCGAAGACGCCGGCGCGCAGGCGCGAGAAGTCGATCTTCATCTCCTTGGCCCGCTCGAGCAGGTGCAGGAAGTAGCTCGGCGTGCAGCAGAGCGCCGTCACGCCGAAGTCCTGCATGACCATGAGCTGGCGCTCGGTGTTGCCGCCGCTGATGGGGATGACGGTGGCGCCGAGCGCCTCGGCGCCGTAGTGCGCGCCGAGCCCGCCCGTGAAGAGGCCGTACCCGTACGCGTTCTGGATGACGTCGCCGCGGTGGAGCCCGCAGGCCGTGAAGGTGCGGACCATCACCTCCGTCCAGACGTCGAGGTCCGCCTGCGTGTAGGCGACGACGATGGGCTTGCCGGTCGTGCCCGACGACGCATGCAGCCGGACGATCTCCTCCATCGGGCTCGCGAACAGGCCGAAGGGATAGGTGTCCCGCAGGTCGGCCTTGACGGTGAAGGGGAGCCGGCCGAGGTCCTCGAGGCCGCGGATCGACGCCGGCGTGAGCCCCTTCTCCTCCATGCGTCGGCGGAACAGGGCGACGCGCTCGAAGGCGCGCCCCACCACGGAGCGCAGCCGCTGGAGCTGGAGCTCGCGGAGGCGCTCGCGCGGCAGGAAGTCGGGGACGCTCGCAGGGTGGAAGCCGCCCGGTGGATCGTTCCAGGGGCTCACGGCGCCACCTCCTCCGCCCCCGCGAAGGCGAGGAGGGCGGCAGAGCGGCCCAGCGCGAACGCCCTCTCGTTCAGCTCGTGCAGCCGCTCGGGGAGCGCCGCCTTGATGGCCGCCAGGAACGCGTCGGGCGGGATGGCGAGCCGGTGGCTGAGCGCCCCGAGCAGCGCCACGTTGAGGCTGCGCTTGTTGGGGAGCGCCGCCTCGACGACGAAGTCGGGCGGGATGAGGACGCCGCCCGGCCGGAGGAGCGGGCGCGTCACCTCGATCTCGGAGGGCGCGAGCACGACCAGGAAGTCGGCCTCGCCGCGCGGCACCATGGGCGAGAGCACCTTCTCGCCGAAGCGCACGTCGGACGTGACGGACCCGCCGCGCTGGCTCATGCCGTGGACCTCGGCCTTCTTCACGTCGAGCCCGGCGCGCAGCGCCGCGTCGGCGAGCATGTCGGACGCCTTGATGACGCCCTGGCCGCCCAGGCCGGCCAGGATGACGTTCGTGACCTTGCCCATCACCCCTCCCCGCAGGCGGAGCAGTCCTGCGCCTCGTGACGCTCCTCCGCCTGCTTCTCCCACTTGCGGATGTCGGCCGCGGCGAGGATGCAAGGCCGCCGCGCGACGACGAGGGACAGCTCGGGGGCGGCGAGGCGCTCCTCGAGGAGCCTCTCGAAGGCGGCCGGGTCGGCGAAGGCGTCGATGACGGTGACGCTCGAGACGCCGATCGCGCGGGCGAGCCCCTCGATCGACGTCTTGCCGGTGGGCGCGTGCTCGAGCGTGCGGCCGGTGCCGGGGTGCTCCTGCTGTCCCGTCATGGCGGTGGTCCCGTTGTCGAGGACGATCACGACGTGCCCCGTCGCGGGCGGGTTGTACACCATCTCCATCAGGCCGGAGACGCCGGAGTGGATGAAGGTCGAGTCCCCGATGATCGAGACGACGCGCCTCGCCTGCTCCGGCGGGAGCACGTGCCGGAGGCCGAGGCCGACGCCGATGGAGGCGCCCATGGCGACGCAGGTGTCCATCGCCTGGTAGGGCTCGAGGACGCCGAGGGTGTAGCAGCCGATGTCGCCCGCCACGATGCAGCCGAGCTTCTTGAGCGTGGCGTACACCGGGTGGTACGGGCAGGCGGGGCAGAGCTCGGGCGGCTTCCCCTTCGGCGGCGCCGGCTCGGGCGACTCGTCGCGGGCGAGGATCCGGCGCACCCGCGGCACGTCGAGCTCGCCGAAGCGGTACATCTCCGGCTTCGACTCGACCGCGAGCCCCGCCGCGCGCAGCGCGTCCGCGAGCACGGGGTCGCCCTCCTCGATGACGACGCACCGCTCGACCGCGGCGGCGAAGCGTCGGACGCGCTCGAGCGGCAGCGGGTGGACCATCCCGAGCTTCAGGAAGCTCGCCGCGGGCGCCGCCTCGGCCGCGTGCAGGTAGGAGACGCCCGCCGTGACGATGCCGAGCCTCCGGTCGCCCTCCTCGACGCGGGTCAGCGCCGCGCCCTCGGCGAAGGCGGCGATCTCGGCGAGCTTCGCCCGGAGCCGCCTGTGCGCGGGGCGCGCGTACGCCGGGATCATGACGCGCCCCTGGATGTCGCGCTCGAAGAACGCGGGCCGCGGCGGCTGGCGCGCCGCGCGCGGCAGGACGAGCGACTTCGAGTGGCAGACGCGCGTCGTCATCCGGTACAGCACCGGCAGCTTCCAGCGCTCGGAGATCTCGACCGCCGTGAAGAAGAGTTCGTAGGCCTCCTGCGCGTCGGCGGGCTCGAGCATGGGCAGCCCCGCCGCGACGGCGTACCGGCGGTTGTCCTGCTCGTTCTGGGAGGACGCCATCCCGGGGTCGTCGGCCGAGACGACGACGAGCGCCCCCGAGACGCCCGTGTAGGCGGCCGTGAAGAGCGGGTCGGCGGCGACGTTCACGCCGACGTGCTTCATGGTGACGAGCACCCGGGCCGCGCCGTACGCGGCGCCGAGCCCCACCTCGAGCGCGACCTTCTCGTTCGGCGCCCACCGGGCGTGGCCGCCGAGGGCGGAGAACGCCTCCAGGATCTCGGTGGAGGGCGTCCCAGGGTAGCCGGTGCCGAGGGCGACGCCAGCGTCGAGGGCCGCGAGGGCGACAGCCTCGTCGCCCGACAGGAGCTTCTTCTGCATGCAGCCTCCGGACAGGAAGGGCCCGGCCCGCGCGACGCGAGCCGGGCCCTCGAGACCACCGCTCAGGCGCGGCGCGACGCCGTCATGCGCGCGCCTTCGGCGTGCCGTTCGGGGCCGGCGGGACGCCGGCCAGGTTCGCCGGGTTCATCGCCTTGGCGAGCTGCTCGTAGAGCGCGTACCGCTCCTTCACGCCCTTCTGAGCCTCCTCGAGGAACTTCTTCCACTGGTCCGGCGCCGACTGCGCCACCTGCTTGAAGCGGTTCTCCTTCCCCAGGAACTCGGAGAGCGCGAGCTTCGGGGCGGGCGAGTCCATCTTGAGCGGGCTCTCCCCGGCCGCGATCTTGCGCGGGTCGTAACGGAAGAGCGGCCAGTACCCGGAGTCGACCGCGTTCCCCTGCTGCGTGAGCGCGTCCGCCATCTCGTAGCCGTGCGCGATGCAGTGGCTGTACGCGATGATGACGGAGGTGCCGGGGTAGCTGTCGGCCTCCTTGAACGCGTTCACCGTCTGCGCGTCCTTGGCGCCCATCGCGACCCGCGCGACATACGGGTGGCCGTACGTCATCGCCAGCATGGCGAGGTCCTTCTTCGGCGTGGTCTTGCCGGCCATCGCGAACTTCGCGGCGGCGCCGAGCGGCGTCGCCTTCGAGGCCTGGCCACCCGTGTTCGAGTAGACCTCCGTGTCGAGCACGAGGATGTTCACGTCGCGCCCCTGCGCGATGACGTGGTCGAGGCCGCCGAATCCGATGTCGTAGGCCCAGCCGTCGCCGCCGACGATCCAGATGGACTTCTTCACGAGGTAGTCGGCGATCTTGCCGAGCCAGGTGACCTCGGGCGACGAGGACCCCGCGAGCTTCGAGCGGAGCAGCCCGACGCGCTCGCGCTGCGCCTCGAGTCCGGCCTCGGTCGTCTGGTCGGCCTCGAGCAGCGCCTTCACGAGCTCGTCACCCACCGTGGAGCCGACCCTGGCCAGGATCTCGCGCGCGTGCTCCGCCTGCTTGTCCACCGCGAGCCGCATGCCGTAGCCGAACTCGGCGTTGTCCTCGAAGAGCGAGTTCGCCCAGGCCGGGCCGCGCCCCTCGCGGTTCGCCGTATACGGCGTCGTGGGGAGGTTGCCGCCGTAGATGGACGAGCAGCCGGTCGCGTTCGAGATGAGGGCGCGATCGCCGTAGAGCTGGGTCAGGAGCTTCACGTACGGCGTCTCGCCGCAGCCGGAGCAGGCGCCCGAGTACTCGAAGAGCGGCTGGAGGAACTGCGTCCCCTTCGTGTCGAGCTTGATCTTCGTGCGGTCGACCTCGGGGAGCGCGAGGAAGAACTCGTAGTTCTTGCGCTCCTTCTCGCGGACCGGGCCGACGGGCACCATGTCGAGCGCCTTGTGGCCCTTCTCCGTCTTCGACTCGGCGGGGCAGATCTCGACGCACAGCGTGCACCCGGTGCAGTCGTCCGGCGCGAGCTGGACCGTGTACTTCTGGCCCTTCCACTCGGGGGACTTGAAGTCCATCGAGTCGAAGCCCTGCGGCGCCTTCTGCAGGCTGTCCGCCGGGTAGAACTTCGTCCGGATGGCGGCGTGCGGGCAGATGAGCGAGCACTTGTTGCACTGGATGCAGAGCGACTTGTCCCAGACCGGGACCTCGAGCGCGATGGCGCGCTTCTCCCAGCGCGAGGTCCCCATCGGCCAGGTGCCGTCCACCGGGAACGCCGAGACGGGGAGCTTGTCGCCGTGGCCGGCCAGCATGAGGCCGGTGACCCGCTTCACGAAGTCGGGCGCGTTCTCGGCGACGGTGGGGGGCCGGGGCGTGCCGTTCGCGGCGCCGCGCTTCGTGACCTGGTGGAGGTTCACGAGCGTGGTGTCGATGGCCTCGAAGTTCTTCTTCACCACCTCGGCGCCCTTGCGCGAGTACGTCTTCTCGACGGCGTGCTTGATGGCCGCGATCGCCTCCTCCCGCGGCAGCACGCCGGAGATGGCGAAGAAGCAGGTCTGCATGATGGTGTTGATGCGCACCCCCATGCCGGTCTCCTTCGCCACCTTGAACGCGTCGATGACGAAGAGCTTGATGTCCTTCTTGATGATCTCCTGCTGCACCTCGAGCGGCAGGTGCTCCCACACCTCGTCCGGCCCGTAGGCCGAGTTGAGGAGGAAGGTCGCGCCCGGCACGGCGGCCTCGAGCATGTCGTACTTCTCGAGGAAGCCGAACTGGTGGCAGGCGACGAAGTTCGCGCGCGAGACGAGGTAGGCGGAGCGGATCGGGCGCGGCCCGAAGCGCAGGTGCGAGACCGTCACCGACCCCGACTTCTTCGAGTCGTAGACGAAGTAGCCCTGCGCGTAGTTGGGCGTGTCCTCGCCGATGATCTTGATCGAGTTCTTGTTCGCGCCGACCGTGCCGTCCGCGCCCAGGCCGTAGAAGACGGCGCGCACGACGTCGGCGGGCTCGGTGTCGAACGACGCGTCGTAGGGCAGCGAGAGGTGCGTCACGTCGTCGTGGATGCCGATGGTGAAGTGGCGCTTCGGGCGCGCCTTGCCGAGCTCGTCGTAGACCGCCTTCACCATCGCCGGCGTGAACTCCTTGGAGGAGAGACCGTAGCGGCCGCCGAGGACGGTGATCTCGTGGTGGAAGCGGTCGATGTGCGCCTGCTGCGCCTCGCGGAGCGCCGTCACCACGTCCTGGTAGAGCGGCTCGCCGAGCGCGCCCGGCTCCTTGGTGCGGTCGAGCACCGCGATCTGCGCGGTGGTGCGGGGCAGCGCCGTCATGAGCTCGCCGAGCGGGAAGGGCCGGTACAGGCGGACCTTCACCACGCCGACCTTCTCGCCCTTTGCGACGAGCGCCTCGACGGTCTCGTGCACGACCTCCGCGCCCGAGCCCATCACGACGATGATCCTCTCCGCCTCGGGGTGGCCGAAGTAGTCGAAGAGCTTGTACTTGCGGCCCGTCATGCCGGCGAACTCGTCCATCGCCTCCTGCACCGCCATCGGGCAGTCGAGGTAGTAGGTGTTGCAGGCCTCGCGCGCCTGGAAGAAGGCGTCCGGATTCTGGGCGGTGCCGCGGACGACCGGCTTCTCGGGCGTGAGCGCGCGGGCGCGGTGCGCCGCGACGAGGTCGTCCGGGACCATCCGGCGCAGGTCGGCGTCGTCGAGCAGCTCGATCTTCGACACCTCGTGCGAGGTGCGGAAGCCGTCGAAGAAGTGCAGGAACGGGATGCGGCTCCTGAGCGTGGCGCGCTGGGCGATGGCCGCGAAGTCGTGCGCCTCCTGGACGCTGCCGGAGCAGAGCAGGCCGAAGCCGGTCTGCCGCACGGCCATGACGTCCTGATGGTCGCCGAAGATGGAGAGCGCGTGCGACGCGAGCGTGCGCGCCGACACGTGCATGCAGAACGAGGTCAGCTCGCCCGCGATCTTGTACATGTTCGGGATCATGAGGAGCAGGCCCTGCGACGCCGTGAAGGTCGTCGTGAGCGCGCCCGCCTGGAGGGCGCCGTGCACCGCGCCCGCCGCGCCGCCCTCGGACTGCATCTCCGAGACGGACGGCACCGTCCCCCAGACGTTCTTCATTCCCTTCGCCGACCACTCGTCGGCCCACTCGCCCATGTTCGACGAGGGCGTGATGGGGTAGATGGCGATGACCTCGTTCAGGCGGTGCGCGACAGACGCGACCGCCTCGTTTCCGTCCATCGTCACCATGCGGCGCTTCGACATGCGTCCTCCAGGTGCAGAGTGTGCGTTTTGCGCGGCCTCAGCCGACGGTTACGCAAACGGTGCGGAGCTCGGGGAAATGCCCAGTGGTTTTTGCAAATAGCGGACCGGCGTTGACGGCGGTCAAGCGTGTGAGCGGATGCGGGTGCGGCAGATTAGCAGATCCTGCGCGTGGATCTGCAAGCGGCCTCGCGCGATCGGCGCCAGACGCGGCGCGACCGGCGCCCTCAGCGACGCGAGCGGCGCGCGACGGGCGCTCGCCCGGTGACGAGTCACGCGTTCTGGCGGAGGTCCTCGACCTTGAAGCGCGGCGCGTCGGCCCACAGGCCCTCGAGGTCGTAGAACCCGCGCGCCTCCCGGTTGAAGACGTGCGCCACCACGTCGCCGTAGTCGACGAGGATCCAGCGCCCGCTCTCGTACCCCTCGACGCCGACCTTGGTCGCGCCCTGCTCCTTCAGCTTCTCGTCGACGGCGTCGGCGATGGCGCCGGCCTGGCGATCGGAGTCGGCGGTCATGAGGACGAAGTAGTCGGCGTAGCTGGTGAGCCCGCGCACGTCGAGCACGAGGACGTCCTCGGCCTTCTTGTCGAGGCCCGCCTGCGCGATGTCCACGGCGCGCGGCCGGGCGGTGTCCGGCCGCTCGACCGGCGCCGGGCGCGCGACCGCGAGGTCCGCCGGCGCGCGCGGCCTGAGCGCCTTCTTCTTCTGCTCGCCGATCTTGGGACGGGCCTGCGCGATCTGGTTCCGGCCGGGCTTCTTGCTGCGGAGGGGACCGCCCTTCTTGCGGGCGGGGGACTTGTTCGCGGCGGTCTTGCGCATCGACTCCTCTAGGTTCTCACGTGTCCTTCGCCCTCGACCACGTACTTCTGGGTGGTCAGCTCGGCGAGCCCCATCGGGCCGAACGCGTGCAGCTTGGTGGTGGAGATGCCGATCTCGGCGCCGAGCCCGAGCTCGCCGCCGTCGTTGAAGCGCGTCGAGGCGTTCACCATGACGGCGCTCGCCGTCACCTCGCGCTCGAAGCGGCGCGCCGAGGCGACGTCGCGCGTGAGGATGGCCTCGGTGTGGAGCGACCCGTAGCGCGCGATGTGGTCGAGCGCGCCGTCGAGGCCCGGCACGACGCGCACCGCCAGGATGGCATCGAGGAACTCGCGCCCGAAGTCCTCCTGCCCGGCGGGAACGGCGGCGACGCCTGCGCGCCGCAGCAAGGTGAGCGAGGTGGGGTCGCAGCGCAGCTCGACGCCCGCCTCGGCGAGCGCGCGACCGACGGGCGGCAGGAGCTTCGCGGCCGCGGCGCGGTGCACGAGCAGGCACTCGAGGGCGTTGCAGGCGCTCGGGCGCTGCACCTTCCCGTTCAGCGCGAGCGCGATGGCGTCGTCCACCGGCGCGGACGCGTCGAGGAAGAGGTGGCACACGCCCTGGTAGTGCTTCACGACGGGCACGCGCGCGCGCTCGGCTACGGCGCGGATGAGCGACGGGCCGCCGCGCGGGATGGCGAGGTCGATGAGGTCGTCGAGCTGCAGGAGGGCGAAGGTGGCCTCGCGATCCGGCGTCGGCACGACCTGCGCCGCCGCCCGGGGCAGGCCCGCCGCGGCGAGGCCGTCCGCGAAGGCCTCGGCGAGCGCGAGCGAGCTCCGGAGCGCGTCGGAGCCGGGCCGCAGGATGACCGCGTTGCCGCTCTTCAGGCACAGGCCGGCGGCCTCGATGCTCACGTTGGGGCGCGCCTCGTAGATCATGAGCACGACGCCGAGCGGGATGCGGACCTTCTTGACGGCGAGCCCGTTCGGCCGCCGCCAGGTCGCGGTCACCTCGCCGACGGGGTCGGGGAGCGCCGCCACCTCCGTGAGTGCCCTCGCGATGCCGTCGAGCCGCTTCGGGTCGAGCGCGAGGCGGTCGAGGAAGGCGGCGCGCTGGCCCGCCTTGCGCGCGGCGGCGACGTCGGCGCGGTTCTCGGAGAGGATCCGGCGGGCGCGCTTCCCGAGCGCCGCCGCGGCCGCGCGCAGCGCCTCGTCCTTCTGCGCGGTGGGCGCATGGGAGAGCGCGCGCGCCGCGTCCTTCGCCGCGACGGCGAGCTGCCTCATCTCTCCCTGGAGCGTGTCGCTGGCCTGCCGCATCTCGCTACTCCGGCCCCGCCTCGAGCAGGACCATGTCGTTCCGGTGGACGATCTCGTCGAGGTACTTATACCCGAGCGCCCGCTCGATCTCGCTCGTCTTCAGCCCGGCGATGCGGCGCACCTCGTCCGCGCCGTACCCGGCGAGCCCGCGGGCGAAGGGCCTCCGCTCGTCCACGGCGATGTCCACCGGATCGCCGACGCCGAACTGGCCCGCCACCGACCTCACGCCTGACGGAAGGAGGCTCCGCCCCTGGTCGACGAGCGCCTTGCGGGCGCCCGCGTCCACCAGGATGACGCCCTTCCCCTTCGCGGCCGAGGCGAGCCAGCCCTTGCGCCCCGTGAGCCGCTCCGGCTCGGGCGGGAAGTAGGTGCCGACCCGCGCTCCGGCGAGGAGCTCGGCGAGCGCGCGCGGGCGCCGCCCGGAGAGGAGCGCCGTCCCCACCCCCTGCGCGGCGAGCCGCTTCGCGGCCCGCATCTTGGTGACCATGCCGCCGACGCTGCGTTCGCTCCCCGCGCCGCCGGCCATGCGCTCGATGTCGGCCGTCACCCGCTCCACGTCGGAGAGGAGGGTCGCGCCCTTCTCGGCCGGGTTCCGGTCGTACAGGCCCTCGACGTCAGTGAGCATGGCGACGAGCTCGGCCTCGACGCAGGTCGCGACGAGCGCAGCGAGCGAGTCGTTGTCGCCGACCTTGATCTCCTCGACGGCGACTGTGTCGTTCTCGTTCACGACGGGGAGGACGCCCAGCTCGAGGAGCCGCGCGAAGGTGCGCCGCGCGTTGAGGAAGCGCTTCCGGTTCGCCAGGTCCTCGGCGGTGAGGAGCACCTGCGCCACCATGATGCCGTGCGGCGCGAGCGCGTGCCCCCAGGCCTCGACGAGGTCCGGCTGGCCCACCGCGGCGCAAGCCTGCTTCGTCGCGATGTCCCACGGCCTCGCGCGCGACCTCACGAGCCCGAGCTTCTGCGCGCCGACGGTGATGGCGCCCGAGGTCACGAGCACGACGCGCCGCGCCCGCGCCGCCTCGGCCAGCTCCGCGCCGAGCCGATCGCAGTTCTCGGAATCGAACCGGCCGTCGGCGCCGGTGAGCGTGCCCGTGCCGACCTTCACGACGAGGCCCTTCACGCGGTGGAGACGGGAGCGGTGCACGGGGCGGCATCTTAGGCGAAGGCCGACCCGGCGTCAGGCGGTCCCCACCCTGCGTGGTCCGGCTCACGGGGACGCGCGGTGCTCCGGAACGCGGCCGCTACGCGGTCTTCACCCTCGACGCCTGCTCGAGGCCGAGCTCCCCGATCGCGACCTCGCGCATCTTGTACTTCTGGACCTTGCCCGTCACCGTCATGGGGAAGCCGTCCACGAACTTCCAGTAGCGCGGGATCTTGTAGGTCGCGATCTTGCCCTTGCAGAAGGCGCGCAGCGACTCGGCGTCGACGCTCACCCCGGGGCGGAGCTTCACCCAGGCCATGAGCTCCTCGCCGTACTTGACGTCGGGGACGCCGATCACCTGGACGTCGGCGATCTCGGGGCGCGTGTAGAGGAACTCCTCCACCTCGCGGGGATAGACGTTCTCGCCGCCGCGCAGGACCATGTCCTTGATGCGCCCCACGATGTTCACGTAGCCCTCGGCGTCCATGGTCGCGAGGTCGCCCGTGTGCATCCAGCGGCCGGCGTCGATGGCGAGGCGCGTCGAGTGCGCGTCCTCCCAGTAGCCGAGCATCACCGAGTAGCCGCGCGTGCACAGCTCGCCGGTCGTCCCGCGCGGCACGACGCGCCCGGTGGACGGGTCCACGATCTTGATCTCGACGTGCGGGTGGACGCGGCCGACCGTCCCCACGCGCTTGTCGAGCGGATCGTCCACCGCGCTCTGGGTCGAGACGGGCGAGGTCTCCGTCATGCCGTAGCAGATGGTCACATCCGGCATGTGCATCTCCGCCTGGACGCGCTTCATCACCTCCACCGGGCAGGGCGAGCCGGCCATGATGCCGGTGCGGAGCGTGGCGAAGTCGGTCTTCGCGAAGTCGGCGTGGTCGAGCTCGGCGATGAACATGGTGGGCACGCCGTAGAGCGAGGTGCAGCGCTCGGCCTGCACGGTCCGGAGCACCGCGCCCGGCTCGAAGCTCTCGCCCGGGTAGACCATGCACGCGCCGTGCGTGGTGATGGCGAGGTTCCCGAGCACCATGCCGAAGCAGTGGTAGAGCGGCACCGGGATGCAGACGCGGTCCCGCTCCGTGTAGCGCAGCATCTCGCCGATGAAGAAGCCGTTGTTGAGGATGTTGTGATGGCTGAGCGTCGCGCCCTTGGGGAAGCCGGTCGTGCCGCTCGTGTACTGGATGTTGATGGGGTCGTCCGGATCGAGCGTCCGCTCGCGCTCCGCGAGCTCGCCCTCGCCGGCGAGGCGCCCCTCCTCCACGAGGCCCGCCCACTCCTCGTCGAGGACGAGCGTCTGGCGGTGCTCCGGGCAGCGCTGGACCGCCTCGCGCACCATCTCGACGTAGCTCGCCTGCCGGAACCCCTTCGCGATGACGAGGAGGCTCGTCCCGGACTGCTTCAGCACGTGCTCGAGCTCGTGCGTGCGGTAGGCGGGGTTCACGTTGACGAGGACGGCGCCGATGCGGGCGGTCGCGTACTGCGTCACCACCCACTCGAAGCGGTTCGGCGACCAGATCCCGACCCGGTCGCCCTTCTTCACGCCGCGGGCGAGGAGCCCTCGCGCGACGAGCCCCGTCTGCTCCCACAGCTCGCGGTACGTGGCGCGGTAGCCCTGGTAAGGCACGACGAGCGCGTCGCGATCCGGGAAGCGCTCGACCGTGCGCCGCAGGTTCTCACCGATCGTCTCTCCGAGCAGCGGCACGTCGCTCGTGCCGTGCACGTAGGAAGGCGCGGGCATGATCCACCTCGAAAGAAAAGGGAAGCGGCGAGGTTAGCGCTCGAACCGGCGGGGCGCCAACTGCGGCGGCGGGTTACCTCCCTTCCGCATGGCGTCGGTGATCCTGTACGACGGAGCGTGCCGGGCCTGCCAGGCGGCGGTTCGCGTGGTCCTCCCGCGCGACCGGGCCGGGCGCTTCCGGTTCGCCCGCCAGGACGGGCCCGTCGGCACCCGGCTCCTCGCCGAGCACGGGCTCTCCGCCGAGCGCGGGCGGACCCTCGTCCTGGTCGAGGACGGGCGCGCCTACCTCCGGTCGGAGGCGGCGCTCCGGATCGCGGCTCGGCTCGACGGGCCGCTCCGGCACGCCGCGCTCCTGCGCGTCCTGCCGCGCGCCGTGCGGGACGCGGCCTACGACGTCGTGGCGCGCCACCGGCGCCTCCTCGGGGCGCCGGACCGGTGCCTCCTCCTCTCCGCGGAGGAGCGCGCTCGCTTCCTCGACGACGCCTGACCGGGGCCGCCGTGCGCCGGCTGGCCGTCGCTCGCCCGCACGGGCGATCCCCTGGATGAGGACGCGCTGCGCGGCTATGCTTGTCAAGACGGATGCAAGAGGTCTTCGGCAACACCCTCGGGCTCAAGCCCTCCCAGCTCCACGCCCTTCGCCGTACCTATCGTCGCCGCGTCGACGCCGAGGACGTCGTCTCGCCGGAGCTCGCCCGCCACCTGGCCGAGGTGTCGCTCGAGACGAGCCGGCAGATCGGCGTCCTCCTCAATCGCAAGGGCGACGTGCACGCGGTCATCGTCGGCGACGCGCGCAGGCTCGAGCTGCCCGACGTCGGTCGCGCCCGCGCCGGCTCGCACCGGCTCCGTGGCCTGCGGCTCGTCCACACGCACCTGAACGGCGAGCCGCTCACCCGCGACGACCACACCGATCTCGCGCTCCTCCGCCTCGACCTCGTCGCCGCGATCGAGGTGCTCGAGGACGGGCTGCCCGGGAAGCTGCACTACGCGCACCTCCTGCCCGAGAACGCCTCGGGCGCGATGTGGAAGGACGAGGTCGCGCCCACCGTGTACGACGTCGGCTACGACGCCCTCCAGGGCGCGCTCGCGCTCGAGGACGAGTTCGCGCGCGCCTCGGCGCTGCGCAGGACGGGCGGGCGCGAGCGCGCCATCCTGGTCGGGTTCGGCGAGGGCCGGGCGCGCGGGCGCGCCGTGGCGGAGGCGTCGCTCGAGGAGCTGCGCGAGCTCGCCCGCACCGCGGGCGTGGCGGTGGTGGACGCGACGCTGCAGATGCGCCGCGAGATCGACCCGCGCTACCTCATCGGGAAGGGGAAGCTCGAGGACATCCTGCTCCGCTCCATGCAGCTCATGGCGGACCTCATCATCTTCGACTGGAACCTCTCGCCGTCGCAGGCGCGCGGCATCGCCGACGCGACGAGCCTCAAGATCCTCGACCGCACCCAGCTCATCCTCGACATCTTCGCGCAGCGGGCGCAGTCCGCCGACGGCAAGCTGCAGGTCGAGCTGGCGCAGCTCAAGTACCTCTACCCGCGCCTCGTCGGCCGGGACGACTCGCTGTCGCGCCTCGCCGGCGGCATCGGCGGGCGCGGCCCCGGCGAGACGAAGCTCGAGATCGACCGCCGCCGCGTCCGCGACCGCATCACCGCGCTCGAGCGGCGCATCGAGAGCCTCTCCGCGAACCGGCAGGTGCGCCGCAAGCAGCGCAACGAGCGCGGGCTGCCCATCGTCTCGATCGTCGGCTACACGAACGCCGGCAAGTCGACGCTCCTCAACGCGCTCACCGGCTCCTCGGTGGTGGCGGAGGACGTGCTCTTCGCCACCCTCGATCCCTCGAGCCGGCGGCTGCGCTTCCCGAGGGACCGCGAGGTCATCGTCACCGACACCGTGGGGTTCATCCGCGACCTCCCCGAGGACCTCGTCACCGCCTTCCGCGCCACGCTCGAGGAGCTCGGCGACGCCGACCTGCTCCTGCACGTGGTGGACGCGGCCGACCCGCGCCTCGAGTCTCAGGTGGAGGCGGTGCTCGGGATCCTGCGCGACCTCGGCCTGCACGAGAAGCCGCGACTGCTCGTCTTCAACAAGGCCGACAAGCTCGCCGGCGGGCAGGCGCAGGCCATGGCGCACCAGG
>DASWDS010000539.1:0-10818 GCA_036395165.1 Anaeromyxobacteraceae bacterium
GTTGCTGCGCGTGGATTGGCCCGGACGGCCGGCGATGCGGGAGCAAGTGGATGCTCGAGCTGGACCACATCCACCCGGCGGCGCTCGGCGGCCCCTCGACCCTCGAGAATTTGCGGGTGCTGTGCGAACCCCACAACAAGCTTCACGGAGAGCAAACGTTCGGACGCTCCCGCATGGCGCAGTTCCGCCGCAAGCAGCCCCGTTCGGGTGGATCTACTTCTCCCAGCGAAAGTAGCGGTGCCGGCGCGTCGGAGTAACCCGGGCGCGCGCACTGCCATGACCCCGTGCGTGCCCGCGCTCGTCGTGCGGCTCCGTCGCAAACGTGAACGGCGCGCCCCCGTAGGCCGATCACGCGAAACCGTCTCGAACGGGCGGAGACGCCTCGCAAGCAACGCTCGCACGCCAGTGACGCCGGCCGACGCGGAGCCGCGCGCCAACGGCAGCCCTCCTTCATTGCCGCAGCCGCTGCCCCAACCGGATCACCTTGCCTCGCGCAACCGCCCGGTCAGCGTCGGCGCGTCGCCGTTTTGCAGCCGCGGCGGACCCCGCCCCGATCGCTTACGATCGAGCCATGTCCGCCACGCGTGACGGGATCGCCCCCGCGGCCGGGAAGGGCGCCTACGCCGTCGTCTTCACCTCGCTCCGGACCGAGGGCGACGACGGGTACGCGCAGACCGCCGACGAGATGAACGCGCTCGCGGCGCGGCAGCCTGGCTATCTCGGGATGGAGAGCGCGCGGGGGGAGGACGGCCTCGGCATCACCGTCTCATACTGGAAGGACGAGGAGGCGATCCGGCGCTGGAAGGCGAACGCCGATCACCTCACGTCGCAGAAGGCCGGCCGGGAGCGGTGGTACCGCGCCTACCGGATCCGCGTCTGCCGCGTCGAGCGCGAGTACGGGTTGGAGCGGGAGCGGTGACTAGCGGCGTCCCATCACCCTCGCGAGCACGTCCGGTCGATCGGTCATGATGCCGTCCACGCCTGCGGCGAGGAGGTCGCGCATGTCGGCCTGTTCATCCACGGTCCAGACGAAGACCGCGATGCCCTGCGCGTGCAGGTACTCCACCGTGCGCCGGTCCACCACGACCACGTCCGTGCCGTCCATCCGGTAGGGAAGGTCCGCGACGTCCCACCCGCCCGGGCAACCCGTCGCGCCCTCGACGCGCGCGGCCATGACGTGGCACGTGGCGGCACCCTCGGGCAGGAAGTGACAGGCCCCGGGCGCGAGCGCGCGGATGCGCTCGCCCTGCTCGTCGTGCTGCGAGCCGAGGCAGACGCGATCGAGGGCGCCAGCCTCCCGCACCACGCGTACGAGCGCCTCGCCGAGGGCGGGATCGGCGCTCTTCGCCTCGACGTTCATCCGGACGGCGGGGAAGCGCGCCAGGAGCTCGCGCAGGAGCGGCGGGGCCACGCCGCGACCGCGCCACGGGAAGGTCCGGCCGTCGTCCGGCGTGAACGCCGCGCCGGCGTCGAGCGCACGGACCTCGGCGAGCGTGCGCGCCTCGATCGTCCCCGACACGCCCGTGAGGCGCGTCGTCTCGTCGTCGTGGAACACCACCACCTCGCCGTCGGACGTGAGGTGGACATCCGTCTCGAACGCGTCCGCGCCGAGGCGCGCGGCAAGCTCGAACGCGGGCAGCGTGTTCTCGGGCGCGAGCCGCGCCCCGCCGCGGTGCGCGACGAGCCAAGGCCGGCGCAGGGCCAGATAGGGCTTCACGCCCGCTACTGTACCGTGGCGCCGAGCCCGTCGACGATCCGGGCGCCCTCGGAGAGGAGCCAGTCGTCCGTGTCGAGCTGGATCGCGTCCTCGTGCGTGCCGCCGCGCATGAGCAGCCACGGCTCGCGCGCAAGCTTCGCGTCCACGTAGATGGGCACGCCGAACAGGGAGAGCGGCGGCTCGGCGCCGGCCTCACAAGGCCAGAAGCGCTCTGCGAACCGCGCCTCGGGCAGGAGGTGCACGTCGGCGGCGTGGAGCGCGTCCCGGAGCGTCTCGACCTGCACGCGCTCGAGCGCGGAGACGACCGCCAGCGCGGGGCGTCCGTCCACGCTCACCACCACCACCTTCGCCACGCGCGAACCCGGGCAGTGCTCCGCGGCCGCGAGCCGCTGCGCCGCGACGGCCCTCCCATGCACGAAGTGCTCGAAGCGGAGCCCGTGCTCGCGCAGGTACGCGTCGATCATCGTCGGGATCATGGGGACCTCCTCATCCTCACTCTGGAATATCGATGGTGGCGCCGCCGCGAACGCCGTATCAAGTGGCCCGGTAGGGTCGCGCGAAAGTGCTGAACCCGTCATGGCGTGGCGGCTTGCTCTCGCTCGTGCGGCGGCTTGCATCGCGCCCCTCCGGGACTATCACCAAGATGGTGCCCCCTACGCAGCTCCGCGTCCTCGATGCCGTCTCGGACGTGCCGGCGGAGAGCTGGGACGCGCTCCTGGCGCACGAGCCGGCGGTCGCGACGCCCTTCCTGCGGCACGCGTTCCTCGACGCGCTCGAGCAGTCGGGATCGGCCTCGCGCCGCACCGGCTGGCGCCCGCGCCACCTCACGCTCTGGCGGAACGGACGGCTGGTGGCCGCGGCGCCGGCCTATGCGAAGGGCGACTCGAACGGCGACTTCTCGCGCGACTGGGAGTGGGCCGCGGCCGCCCACCAGGCGGGCGTGCGCTACTACCCGAAGCTCGTCCTCACGGTGCCGTTCACGCCCGCCACCGGCCGCCGCCTCCTCGTCGCCGGCGGCGAGGACCGGCCCGCGTCGGTGCGAGCCCTGGTGGGGGGAGCGAGGCTGCTGGCGGAGGAGGAGGGGCTGCGCACCGTGCACGTCCTCTTCCCGGCCGAGGACGAGGCGCGGGAGCTCGAGGCCGCGGGGCTCGCGGTGCGGATCGACTTCCAGTACCACTGGCACAACGCGGGCTACCGCACGCCCGAGGAGTTCCTGGCGCGCTTCTCCTCGAAGCGCCGCAACACCGTCAAGCGCGAGAGGGCGGCCCCCGCCCGGCAAGGGGTCGCGATCCGCACCATCCGTGGCGATGAGCTCGGGGCAGATGCGAAGGGCTGGGCGAAGGCCATGTTCGACCTGCACCGCGCGAGCGTGGACAAGATGGCGTGGGGGATGCGTTGGGTGAACCGCGGGTTCTACGAGCGGGTCCTGGCCGCGATGCCGGACGCGCTCGAGATGGTGGAGGCGCGCCGAGAGGGCGCGCTCATCGCGGCGGCCTTCAACGTCGCTTCCCCGGCGCGGCTCTATGGACGCTACTGGGGATGCCGCGAGCAGCATCCGTTCCTGCACTTCAACGTCTGCCTCTACCACTCGGTGGACGAGTGCATCCGCCGCGGGCTCGAGGCGTTCGAGGGCGGCGCGGGCGGCGAGCACAAGCTCGCGCGTGGCTTCGAGCCGGCGCTGACGCACTCGGCGCACCTCTTCCTCGACGCGCGCCTCGACGCGCCGCTGCGGCGACACCTCTCGGTGGAGGTCCGGCAGCGTCGCGCGGCGCTGGCGCGCTGGCACGAGGCGGCGACCGTCCTCAAGCCGGGCGACGCCCGCGGCGAGGACGACGGCGAGCGGCCCAGCGGAGCGTGAGGTCGCGCCGGAAGCGCGCGCCGCCCGCGGCGCGGGCGAGCGCGAGCGCGTCCGAGACGACCGCGTCGAGCGCCGCCGGCCCGAGCGCCGCGCCGGCGTAGGAGAGCGACCCGAGCACGGCCGCGAGCGCGCCGTCGTCGAGCGGCGCGTCCTGCGTGAACGGCTCTTCCACGACCGGCGCGCCCGCCGCCGCGAGCGCGAGGAGCTGCCGCACGGCGCCGGGCGGCCTCGGCCGCGACTTCGGGTTCGCGCGCGCGAGCAGCGCCGAGAGACCTTCCATGAACGGCGTGCGCGCGAACGCGGGCTCGACGACCGCGATCGCGCCGCCGGGCGCGAGCAGCCGCGCCGCCTCGCGTCCTGCCAGGTCGGGGTCGACCCACTGGACCGCGTCCGCGAGGACCACGAGGTCGCACGAGCCCGAGGCAATCCCCGTCCTCTCGGCGGTGGCGTGCACGACGCGGATGCCGGCCGCGCTTCCGGCGCGCGCCTCCAGCACCTCGAGCATGGCGCGGGCGGGCTCGACCGCGGTGACGGAGAGGCCGCGCCCGGCGAGCGGGATCGCGAGGTGACCCACGCCCGCACCGAGGTCCGCGACGCGCCCGCCCGCGCCGCCGGCGAGCGCCGCGAGCCGATCGACGAGCGCGTCGGGGTAGGGCGGGCGAGCCAGGTAGTCGTCCGCGAGCCGGTTGAAGACCCAGCGTGAGGCGTCGTCGAGCGGAACGGAGCGGCGGCCCATCCGTGCACTCTAACGTCGATCGCGACCCCGAGCGTTTCGTCCCCCCTCTCCCTGGAAGGGAGAGGGCCGGGGAGAGGGCCGGCGCACCTGATCCCGCCCCTTTCCCCGGCCCTCCCCCCGCGTCGCGGGGGGAGGGGGACGACACCCCATTGCCCGACCGCGATGGTCGTTCGTGCCCGTTTGCCGCCGGTGCGCTACATTCCGCGCCACCGGTGCCAAGCTCGGTCGTCTCCATTCGCAACGTGAAGAAGCGCTTCGGCTCGTTCGAGGCTCTCGCCGGCGTGGATCTCGAGATCGAGCAGGGCGAGATCTTCGGCCTGCTCGGGCCGAACGGCGCCGGCAAGACGACGCTCATCTCCATCGTGGCGGGCCTGCTCCGCGCGAGCGAGGGCGAGGTGAGGGTGCTCGGGCGTGACGTGGTGACCGACTACCGGTTCACGCGGTCGGCGCTGGGGCTCGTGCCGCAGGAGATCAACTTCGACCCGTTCTTCACCGTCGAGGAGTCGCTGCGGATCCAGGCGGGCTACTTCGGCGTGCGACTCTCGGAGGAGCGCCTGGTCGAGATCCTGACCGCGCTCGACCTCCTCGCCAAGCGCAGGGCCAACACGCGGGCCCTCTCGGGCGGCATGAAGCGGCGCCTCCTCATCGGCAAGGCGCTCGTCCACGAGCCGAGGGTCGTCTTCCTCGACGAGCCGACCGCAGGGGTGGACGTGGAGCTCAGGCAGGCGCTCTGGCGCTACGTCCGCGTCCTGCGCGCGCGTGGCACCACCATCGTCCTGACGACGCACTACCTCGAGGAGGCGGAGGAGCTCGCCGATCGCGTGGGCGTCATCGACCGCGGGCGGCTCCTCGTCGTCGAGGACAAGAAGGCGCTGCTGCGGCGCCACGCCGGGAAGACGCTGCGCGCCACGCTGGCCGCGCCGCTCGCCCTGCTCCCGCCGCAGCTCGCGGCGCTCGGAGCGCGCCTGGAGGACGGCGGCCGCACCATCGCGCTCTCCGTCGAGCCGGGCGCGTCCTTCGGCCCGGCGCTCGCGGCGTTCGCGCAGGCGGGGCTCTCGGTGCAGGACGTCGAGACCACGCGGATGCGGCTCGAGGAGGTGTTCGTGCGCCTCCTGCGCGGCGACCGCGCCGCGGACGTCGCGGCCGCGCGCACGGGGGCGCCGTGATCGGGATAGGGCTCCGGACGCTGCTCTACAAGGAGGTGCGCCGGTTCCTGCGCGTGCCGGGGCAGACGGTGCTCTCGCCGCTCATCACGACCACCCTCTACTTCGTCGTCTTCGGCTTCTCGCTGGGGAGCCGGCTGCGCGAGGTCGAGGGCGTGCCCTACGCGCGCTTCATCGTCCCGGGGCTCGTCACGCTGGGCGTCGTGTCGAACGCGTTCCTCAACACCGCGTCCTCCATGTTCGTGATGAAGCTGCAGGGCACGATCGTCGACCTGCTCGTCTCGCCCCTCGCCTACGGCGAGATCCTGGCCGGCTTCGTGGGTGCCGCGGCCGCGCGCGGGCTCCTCGTCGGGGTCGTGATGTGGTCGGTGGCGGGCGTCTTCACCGGATTCCAGCTCGCGTCTCCCCTGTTCGCCGTCGCGATGCTCGTGCTCGTCTCCGTCGCGTTCGCGGCGCTCGGGTTCGTGACAGCCATCTGGGCGACGTCGTTCGAGCAGATCAACTTCTTCCCCACCTTCATCATCACGCCGCTCACGTTCCTGGGCGGCGTCTTCTACTCGGCGCGCATGCTGCCGGCGGGCCTGCGCGAGCTCACCCTCGTGAACCCGGTCTTCTACATGGTGGACGGGGTGCGGTTCGGCATGCTCGGCCTCTCGGACGCGCGCCCCATGGTGGGGCTCGCGCTCGCGGGCGTGCTCTGCGCTGGATCGCTGGGCGGCGCCTACGCCATGCTCCGCACGGGCTACAAGCTCCGGGGTTGAGCGGAGGCGTGTCACCTCTGCGGCCGCTGGCCATCTGAGCCATGGGGGCGAGAATGCGGAGCGAGAACCGGATCGGCGATCAGGAGATGAAGTCGGCGCTCTCGGCGCTGTCGGACGGCGAGGTGGTCCGGCGCGTGCGCGCCGGCGACACGGCGCTCTTCGAGGTCCTGATGCGCCGCCACAACCAGCGCGTGTACCGCGCCGTCCGCTCGATCCTGCGCGACGAGCGCGAGGTCGAGGACGCCATGCAGCAGGCGTGGCTCGCGGCCTATGCGCACCTCGACCAGTTCGAGGGCGCCTCGGCCTTCTCCACCTGGCTCACCCGCATCGCGCTCAACGAAGGGCTCGCCCGGCTACGGCAGCGCGCCAAGCTCACCCCCCTCGACGACGTCCCCGAGCAGGAGATCCAGGCCATGCGTACGGCACCCATCGACCCCGAGGGGCGGGCGGCGGATCGGGAGCTCGCCCGGATGCTCGAGGAGGCGGTGGACGCGCTGCCGGAGCTCTACCGGAGCGTCTTCGTCCTGCGCGAGGTCGAGGGGCTGTCGACGGCGGACGCCGCCGAGAGCTTGGGCGTGTCCGAGGAGGTGGTGAAGGTGCGCCTCCACCGCGCGCGGCTCGCCCTGCGCGACGGGCTCTTCGAGCGCGCCGGCGAGGCTTCGAGCGCGGCGTTCACGTTCCTGGGCGTGCGCTGCGATCGGATGGTGGCGAGGGTCCTCGGCGCGCTGCCCGAGCGGACGCCCGGCGCCTAGGACAGCGGGCCAGGCCTCGGCAGGTGCGGCAATCTGCCGCGCCATCAGCGCCCAGCGCTTTTCCGTCCCAAGCGGGATCGATTCCATTCCCCCGTGGGTTATGCTACGCCCCCTCGAATTCAATTCTGGGCGGGGTAGCTCTTCCACTTCGGAGGTTCGGTTCCATGCGTCGTTTCCTGACTGTCGCCGTCGCTGTCCTGGCCGTGGTGGCCTGCAAGAAGCCGGAGTCGCCGCAGCATCCCGCCGGCGCCGCGGCGCCGGCCGCGGCCCCGGGAGCCCCGGGCGGCGCCCAGGTCCTCCGCGGCAAGGTCCTCGAGAAGATCGACGTCTCGCAGTACAGCTACCTCAAGCTCGCGACGGCTTCGGGCGAGACCTGGACGGCGGTGCAGCGCACCGACAAGAAGGTCGGCGACGAGGTCGGCGTCGGGAACGCCTTCCCGATGCAGGGATTCGAGTCGAAGGAGCTGAACCGCAAGTTCGACGTCGTCTACTTCGGCACCCTGGCCACCCCCGGCGGGGAGGTCGCGGCGATGCCGCCCGCCATGGGCGGCGGCGCGATGGGCGGCGGCGCGATGGGCGGCGGCGCGGGCGGCGAGGCGCCGAACCCGGCTCAGATGGCGGCCCAGCACCAGGCCGCGGCGACCGGTCCCTCGGACATCAAGGTTCAGAAGGTGTCGAAGGCGGCGGGCGGCGATGCGCGCACCGTCGAGGAGATCTGGTCGCAGCGCGAGAAGCTGAAGGGGAAGCCGGTGACCGTGCGCGGCCAGGTCGTCAAGTTCACGCCCGTCATGGGGAAGAACTTCGTCCACCTTCGCGACGGCTCGGGTAACGCCGACAAGAAGACGAACGACGTGACCATCACGACGGGCGACGCGGCTGCCGTCGGCGACGTCGTCACGGTGAAGGGCGTCATCGCCGTCGACAAGGACTTCGGCTCGGGCTACGCCTACCCGGTGATGGTCGAGGACGCCAAGTTCAGCAAGTAGGCGTCGCGGACACGGCATCTCGAAGGGCGGTGGTCCCCACGGGCCGCCGCCCTTTTCGTGTGTGCCCAGCATGGGCGTGACTAGGAGGTGAAAGTCCTCTGCGGGAGCTGGTCGCAGCGACCGCAAGCGAACCGCAAGGCGCCGACCGCGAGGGAAGCGCTGAAAGAAGCGGGGAGCGAAGCCGCGAGCCGACGAACAGGAATCGGATACGAGGCGGAGCCGTCCAGGGCGAGCGGGCATGAAGCCGCGAAGCTCTCGCGACCAACGGGCGACGACGTAGATCCGGCGGCTGCGCGGTGAAAGCCACGAACCCTTACCTGGGGAGATCTCGCCTCACGCCTGAAAGGGCGACGCCAGAATGCGGAGCGAGAAGTCAGCAGAGGCCGAAGTAGCGGCCGCGAAGCTCGGCAGGGATGGCCACCCGCCTACCGGCAGCCGAGAAGGCTTTGACGGCGCGAAGGGCCGAACGAGTAGGAGGGCAGGACGACCGTGAGTCTCGAAGACGCCAGGCGCCAGAAGACCGGGCAATTGGTGCTCCCGCTGGATGGTAGGGGTGAAGCCCCGAGATGCCAGCGGAGCGGCGAAGCGTCGACGGCGGCGAGCGGAACCGAACGCCCAGGAACCGACCGCCTGATGGAAGAGGTGGTCGAGCGCGGCAACGCCAAGGCGGCGTTGAAGCGAGTGAGACAGAACAAGGGCAGTCCCGGCGTCGATGGGATGACCGTGGACGAGCTGCCGGAATACCTGGTGGAGAACTGGGAAACGATCCGCGAGCAGCTTCTCGCGGGGAGCTACCAGCCGAAGCCGGTGAAGCGGCAGGAAATACCCAAGAGTGGTGGTGGGGTCCGAGAGCTCGGGATCCCGACGGCGCTCGACCGGTTCGTCCAGCAACTCATCCTGCAGGTGCTTCAGCCGAGATTCGACCCGACGTTCTCCGAGCACAGCCATGGCTTCCGACCTGGACGCCGAGCGCACGATGCCGTGTGTGAGGCGCAGCGGTACATCCAGGAAGGCCGCCGGGTGGTGGTGGACGTGGATCTCGAGAAGTTCTTCGACCGCGTGAACCACGACGTGCTCATGGGGAAGTTGTCGGCGAGGATCGAGGACAAGCGGATGCTGGGGCTCATCCGCCGCTACCTGGAAGCCGGCATCATGGCGAACGGGGTGGTGGTGGAGCGGGTCGAGGGGACGCCGCAAGGCGGCCCCCTCTCCCCGCTCTTGGCGAACGTGCTCCTCGACGAAGTGGACAAGGAGCTGGAGAAGCGCGGTCACACCTTCGTGCGCTACGCCGACGACAGCAACGTGTACGTGCGGTCCCGGCGGGCAGGCGAGGACGTGATGAAGACGCTTCGGCGTCTGTACGGGCGACTCCGGTTGCGAGTCAACGAGGCGAAGAGCGCGGTGGCGCGACCGCAGGACCGCAAATTCCTCGGCTACAGCTTCTGGTACGCCAGGGGAGGCGAGGTCCGGCGCCGCGTCGCGCCCAAGGCCCTTGAGGCGATGAAGGAGCGCGTCCGGGCGATCACCGCCCGGAACGGTGGCCGGTCCATGAAGCGAGTGATCGCGGAGCTTCGGAGCTACCTCACGGGATGGAAGGCTTACTTCCGCCTCGCAGAGACGCCCAAGGCGCTGCGGGAATTCGACGAGTGGATCCGACACCGCCTGCGCCTCGTGCAGTTGAAGCAGTGGAAGCGGGGACGGACCATCTACCGGGAGCTGAAGCGACTCGGCGCGACCGAGGACGCGGCCCGGCTGGCGGCAACGGACCCGCGGCGCTGGTGGAATCACTCCAGCCACCTGCTGAACCTCGCCCTGTCCACCAGCTACTACGACCGGATGGGAGTCCCGCGGCTTGCTGGCTAACCTCAACAACTCGAACCGCCGGATGCGGACCCGCACGTCCGGTGGTGTGGGAGGGGAGTAGCCGGGATCACCGGCTACCCCCTATCCCGATTTCCGGCGCTGGTCGTGTCGAGTCCGGGGCCGATCTCCGCCACGCTCGTGCCCGCCCGCAGCTCAGCGCTGCGCGGGATCGCCGGTGCCCGCCGGCGGCTGCGGAAACGCGAGCAGCGTCAGCAGGAGGCGCTTCACCTCGCTCCCGGGAACCGGCGGCCACTCCTCGCGCCGGGCGAGGGCGAACGCGCCGTGCCCACCGACGTAGTAGAGCGACCGTGGGTCGCCGCTCGGCGATCCCTCGGACACCTGGAGCGTGAGCGCGTCGCCGCGCGTGGACAGGACGTGCCCGCTGAAGCTGGGCGGCGCGAGGCGCTCCAGGGCGAGCTTCGCCACCTCGCCGAGCTCGCACGAGGGATCGAACTCCCACGCTTCGACGACGGTTCCGTGCATGCGCGCGCAAGGTACGGTGGACGGCGCCCGAACGACAATGCCCCGGTGAGGTGGGGTTGGCGGCGCCCCGGCTCCGCGCGTCAGTTGCGCTTTCCGCCCCGCGCCGGAGCGCAAACCGCAACTTGCTCCCATTCACGGACGGCGAAGGTCGAGATCAGCGTCGCCAGTCGCGAGGAGCGATCGCACGAGCTCCGCCACGCCCCTCGTCACGGCGCGCCGGCCGGTGACCGGCTGGCGCCTGGCGGCGAGCATGCTCGGACGCGACGCGGAGCGCGCCGCGCGATATGAAAGCCGAATGCAGCCGGCGCTCCTCCTCCTCGTGCCGACGAGAAGCTATCGCACGGCGGACTTCGTCGACGCCGCGGCGAGGCTCGGCGTCCCGGTCCTCGTCGGCAGCGATCTCTGCCACAAGGTGGAGGAGACCTTCGGCCCGCGCGAAGGGCAGATCTCCCTCGACTACCGCCGACCGGCGAGGGCCGCCGAACGCGTCGCAGCGCTC
>DASWDS010000540.1:0-5141 GCA_036395165.1 Anaeromyxobacteraceae bacterium
TCGGGGTCGGGGTCGCGTCAGGGGCGGGGCTCGGGGCGGATTAGGCAGGAGAATCGGTCTCGGGCAGTGAGGGAGGGCGGCGGCTTGTCGGCCGTCGCTGCGCGGGCCGTCGGTCGTCGTGCGGCGAGCGTCGCTCGCGAGGCGGTACCGCGCGTTCGTGGCGTTTCAGCGGGATCGGCTCACCGAGGGCGCGCGGTTCGAGCCGGTTTCACTGTCGGTCGCGTGTTCATCGCTCAGCACTTTTCCGGAATCAGTAACTTCACCCGTCCGGGGCTCCTCGGGGCGGCGGAACTGCGCCATGTGCGCGCGCCCGAACGTCTCCTCGGCGTGCAAGCAGTTGTGCCCGCGGCAGCGCAGGGTGATGTTGTCGACGGTCGAGGGACCACCGAGCGCCGCCTCGAAGAGGTGGTGGAACTCGAGCTTCCACGTGCTCCCGCAGCGCCGGCCGTCCGGGCCGATGAAAGTGCAACGGCCCTGGTCCCGCTTCCAGACCTCGCGCCGGACGTGGGCCGGAATCGGCTCACGCCGCTTGGCACCGTCCGGCGAGGGGCGCTGCCGCGCTCGCGCCTTCTTCGCGGCCTTGCGAGTCGGCTCGACGGCGCCCTTCCTCTTCCCGTGCATCTCGATCGCGCAGCGCACCGCCTCGCGCAGGACCGCGCCGACGTTGCCGCCGGGGATCTTGTGGGAGAGGAGCGCCTTCAACTGCTCGAGCTCGGCCTTGAAGGCGACGTCCACGGTGACCGTGAGCGAGTAGGTGTCCTCCGTCACGGGCCGCAGCCTTGCTCGCTCGGGAGCGGGCGGGATCGCCACCGCCCGCGGCGCATCGGTCGCGACGGCGGGCTCGACTGGTGGCGGCGCGAGAGGCAGCGCCGTAGCCTTCGCCGCTCCGGAGCGGTCCGGAAGCTTGCGCACGCCTTCCTTCGGGATGGCGCGTGGCTGGATCGAGACGACCAGGCGCTCCACCTCGGACTTCGACTTGCCTGAAGCGCGGGCGAGGAGGTCGGGAGCGCCGTCGTCCGTGAGGAGCGGCTCGAGGAGCCGCACGGTCGACAGACAAAGGCGACCGTCCCGGAGCATCTCCGAGATCACGGGAAAGCGGCGCAGCGCGCGCATGGCGGCGATGCGCAGGGACGCCGGGCCCTCGCGGAGGAGAAGCGCTTCCCGGCACTCACTGAGACCGCGCGCCCTTGGTGAGCCGGGCACGAGGAAACGTCTCGAACGCGCGGCACCGCCTCGCGTGCGAGGCTCGCAGGACGGCAACCGTCGTCGACGCGGCGCCGCACGCCAAACGGCCGCCCTCCTCACTGCCGAGACCGCCCGCCAGCCAGCGCCGCTGCCGTCTCGCGAAAGCGCTGGATGCTCGTTCGCGCACGCATGCGTGCCCAGTGCGACGCCGACGTCGCGACGGCGCAAGCCGAGATCGCCGCCGGCCGTCTGGCGTGGCACGGCGACAAGGCGCAGGCGTGCCTCGATGCGCTCGCCGGCGCTTGCGGCGTCTCGGACCTCTCGTGCCGGGACGTCCTGTATGGCGCGGTCGCCGAGGGCGACGCGTGTCAGCCGCTGCGGATGGGGCTCTGGAGCGAGTGCGCGGCAGGGCGCTGCGAGGAAGCGGTTGACGTGCGGGAATACTGAGCAGTGCCGCCGACCCTCTCCCCGGCCCTCTCCCTTCCATGGAGAGGGGGACGAAACGCTTCGGGTCGCGATAGCGGTCGAGGTCGGGGTGGGGGCGAGCGAAAAAGCCCTTTCCCGCCCGCCTGTCGCTCGCCCGCCCCCCCGCGCTCTCCTTGACCGTCCGGGGCCGTTCTGTTACCTACACCGCTCGACATTTTCGACGCCCGGTGACGGGTCCCGAAAGTGGGCAGCGTTTGCGCCCACTTTTTCCTTTTTTTGAAGCACATGAGCGCCATTGGCACACAGTCCGTCGCGGACCAGGCCCGCAGCCTGCTCGAACCCATCCTCGCCCGCGAGGGGTTCGAGCTCGTGGAGGTCGAGTGGGCCCGGGAGGGACAGGCCTGGGTGTTGCGGGTGTTCGTGGATCGGGCGGGCGGGGTGACGATCGACCATTGCCAGGAGCTGTCTCGCACCATCGAGCCCGTGCTGGACGTCGAGGACTTCATCGAGCCGGCCTACAACCTCGAGGTCAGCTCGCCCGGTCTCGACCGGCCACTCCGCAAGGAGACGGACTTCGAGCGCTTCGCGGGACAGCGCGCGCACGTGAAGACGTTCGGGCCGATCGACTCTCCGACCGGCCCGCGCAAGAACTGGACCGGGACGCTCCAGGGCTTCAAGGACGGCGCCGTCGAGATCGACGTGGACGGGACGCTGCACCGCATCCCGCACGACAAGATCGCGAAGGCGCACCTCGAGTACGACTTCGACGCGGACATCGGGAGGAAGGAGTAGCCATGCAGCAGACCGTGAACCTGAACCTCATCCTCGACCAGGTGGCGAAGGACAAGGGGATCGAGCGCGCCACGCTCGTCGCCATCCTCGAGGAGTCCATCGCGATGGCCGCGAAGAAGCACTTCGGGATCGAGCGCAATCTCAAGGCGCACTACGACGACGAGAAGGGCCAGATCGACCTCTTCCAGGTGCTGACGATCGTGGAGGACCCGACGGAGGAGACCCCGCTCCCCGATCCCGTCAACATGATCCCGCTCTCGGTGGCTCGCGAGAAGGGCATCGAGGTGGACGTCGGCGACGAGCTCGACTTCCCCATCTACTACCGCACCGAGGACGAGAACGAGGCGAAGGCGCAGGACGAGCAGTGGGGCGACCTGCTCAAGATGAAGACCTTCCGCCGATCGTTCGGCCGCATCGCCGCGCAGACGGCCAAGCAGGTCATGATCCAGGGCACGCGCAACGCCGAGCGCGAGAACATCTACAACGAGTACAAGGACCGAAAGGGCGAGGTCATCACCGGCATCGTGCGGCGCTTCGAGCGCGGCAACGTGATCGTGGATCTCGGCCGCGCCGAGGCGGTGCTGCCCGTCCGCGAGCAGGTGCCGCGCGAGAGCTACCGCGCCGGCGACCGCATCCAGGCCTACGTGCTCGACGTGCTGCGCGAGTCGAAGGGGCCGCAGATCATCCTCTCGCGCGCCTCGGTCGAGCTCCTCCGCAGGCTGTTCGAGATGGAGGTGCCCGAGATCGCGGAGGGCGTCGTCGTCATCGAGGCGGCGGCCCGCGAGCCGGGCGGTCGCGCGAAGATCGCGGTCAGCTCGCGCGACTCCGACGTGGACCCGGTCGGCGCCTGCGTCGGCATGAAGGGCAGCCGCGTCCAGGCGGTCGTGCAGGAGCTCCGCGGCGAGAAGATCGACATCGTGCCCTGGAACGACGACCAGGCGCGCTTCGTCTGCAACGCGCTCGCGCCGGCCGAGGTGTCGCGCGTGCTCCTCGACGAGCAGAACCGCGCCATGGAGATCATCGTCCCCGACGACCAGCTCTCGCTCGCCATCGGGCGGCGCGGGCAGAACGTCCGGCTCGCCTCCCAGCTCACCGGCTGGAAGCTCGACATCAACTCCGAGTCGCGCGTGAAGGAGATGCGCGAGTTCGCGACGATCAGCTTCTCGGCCATCGG
The DNA here is from genome assembly GCA_036395165.1 of Anaeromyxobacteraceae bacterium. Lineage (GTDB taxonomy): Bacteria > Myxococcota > Myxococcia > Myxococcales > Anaeromyxobacteraceae > Anaeromyxobacter_A. Next base: position 3,578 of record DASWDS010000540.1, read on the forward strand.
AGTCCCGGAGGCGACCCAGGAGACGCTCTACGCGCACGGCTTCCGCAAGGCGCAGGACATCGCCAACGCCGCGCCCGAGATGCTGACCCAGTTCCCGGGCTTCACGATGGACATGATCCCCGATCTCCAGAAGGCCGCGCGTGAGCAGGCGGTCGTGGACACCGAGGAGGAGATCCGGCTCGAGCAGGAGCGCGAGGCCGCGCGGCTCGCCGAGGCGCGCCGCCATCCCGACGAGCTGACGCAGGACGAGCGGCTCGCCCGCGTCCGCGGCGTCGGCGAGAAGACGATCGAGCAGCTCAAGCGCGCCGGTTACTCGACCGTCGAGGCCATCAACAACGAGGCCGACGTCATGAAGCTCGCCGAGCAGACGGACCTCGGCATCAAGAAGGCTCGGCAGATCAAGCACGCCGTCGGCATCTACCTCGAGGAGGAGGCGAAGCTGCGGACGGAGCTCAACGCGGAGCGCGCCACGGCGAGCGGAGGGAGCCCGGTGTAGCGTGGGCGAGCCGCTCCGCACGTGCATCGGCTGCGGCGGGAAGGCGGGCCAGCGCGAGCTCGTCCGCCTGCGCGTCGCGGAGGGCCGCGTCCTCGTGGATCGCGCGCGAGCCGGTGGCAGGGGCGCCTGGATCCACGCCGCGGTGGCGTGCCTGGCGCGGGCGGAGAAGCGCAAGGTGTTCGGCCGGGCCTTCAGGGCGTCGGGCGTGCAGGTGGACCCCCGGGTCCTCCGGGAATTGTTGACGGGAAGTGCCCGTAAGGATTAGGAGTGTCGGCAATGTCGAAGAAGCGTGTCCACGAGCTCGGAAAGCAGCTGAAGGAGCAGGGTATCGAGCTCTCGAACACCGAGCTCGTCGATAAGCTGCATGCGCTCGGCTACACCGACGTGAAGAGCCACAGCTCCTCGCTCGAGGACGACCAGGCTGCCACCGCCTACGAGAAGATCGTCGGCGAGAAGAAGCCCAAGCCCGCGCCCGCGAAGCCGAGCGGCCCCGGGTTCGTCGTGCGCAAGAAGGCGCACACGGACGTCCCCGCGCAGCCCGCCCCGGCGCACGCGCCGCTCCACGCGCACGCGCCCGCGAACGGCGTCGAGTACGAGGAGCCCTCGCCGGCCTTCGACGCGGCCCCGGAGCCCGCGGCCGCGCCCGCGGCGCCGGTTGCGCCACAGGCCGCGCCGCTCGCCGCCGAGGTCGCGCAGCCCGCGCCCGAGGCGACCGCGCCGGCCGCCACCGACGCGCAGGCCCACGCCCCGCAGCCACAGCCTGCGGCGCAGCAGCCCTCGGCGCCGGCTCCGGCCCACGCGCCGCCGGCGCCCGCGCGCCCGGCCATGCCGCACGCGCCCGCCATGGCGGCCGCGCCGGCGCAGCCGCGCGTCGACCCGCGCACGGTGCGCCCCACCTCGACGCAGGCGGTCGTCATCTCGCGCCCGACGACGCCGGTCCGGCGCGTCACGCCGCCATCGGCCGGCCGTCACTTCCCGGCCGCGCCCGGCCCGCGCGCGCTGGGCGAGGTCCGCGAGCTCAAGGTCGTCCCCGGCATGCTCGGGCGCGAGCGCGAGTTCATCGACGTC
>DASWDS010000541.1:0-4700 GCA_036395165.1 Anaeromyxobacteraceae bacterium
TGCGCGCGCGTGCCGTAGCGCGCGATGATGTCGCCCACCATGTTCGTGACCGCCATGGTCACCGCCACCGCGCAGTCCGCGGCGGCGATCTCCATGAGCGCGAGCACGTACGCGACCGCACCCGCGCCCGCCCCGCCCAGCTCCTCGGGCACGCTCACCGCGAGGAGCCCGACGCCGCCCAGCTCGCGGACGATCTCCTCCGGGAACCGGCCGGTCCGGTCGCCCTCGCGCGCCACGGGCGCGACCACCTCGCGCGCGACCGCCCGCGCCAGCTCCACGATCTGCGCCTGCGTCTCGGTGGGCTCGAAATCCATGGCAGCCCTGGCCCGAGGGGTCAGTCCTTGAGCAGCGCGCCCGAGATGACGATGCGCTGGATCTCGCTCGTCCCCTCGTAGATCTCGGTGATGCGGCTGTCGCGCCAGTGCCGCTCGGCGTCGCACTCGCGCATGTAGCCGAGCCCGCCGTGGATCTGGATGCCCTTCGAGGTGACGCGCTCCGCCATCTCGGAGGCGTAGAGCTTCGCCATCGCCGCCTCGGCGCTGAAGCGCACGCCCTTGTCCTTGAGCGTGGCCGCGCGCCAGATGAGCAGGCGCGCCGCGTCGATCTCGGTCGCCATGTCGGCCAGCATGAACTGGATCGCCTGGAAGGTCGCGATGGGCTTGCCGAACGCCTTGCGGTCCTTGGCGTACGCGACGGCCTCCTCGTGGGCGGCGCGCGCGATGCCGAGCGCCTGCGCGGCGATGCCGATGCGGCCGCCGTCGAGCGTGCTCATCGCGATCTTGAACCCCTCGCCCTCCTGGCCGAGCCGGGACCGCTTCGGGACGGCGCACTCCTCGAAGAAGACGCTGCAGGAGCCGGAGGCGCGGATGCCCACCTTGTCGTCCGGCTTGCCGCGGGCGAGCCCCTTCGCGTCCATCGGCACGAGGAAGGCGCTGATGCCCCTGTGCGCCTTCGTCCTGTCGGTCATCGCGAAGACCAGCACCACGTCCGCCTGCGGGCCGTTGGTGATGTAGTTCTTCGAGCCGGAGAGGACGTACGTGTCTCCGCGCGCCACCGCCGTGGTGCGCATCTCGGCCGCGTCCGAGCCGCTCATCGGCTCCGTCAGCGCGAAGCACCCCAGCTTCTCGCCGCGCGCGAAGGGGGCCAGGAGCTCGCGCTTCTGGTCGTCCGTGCCGTACTTCAGGATCGGATCGCAGTAGAGCGAGTTGTTCACGCTCATGATGACGCCGGTGCCGGCGCAGCCACGCGAGATCTCCTCCATCGCGACGGCGTACGAGACGGCGTCCATGCCGGCTCCGCCCCACTCGGTCGGGACCGCCACGCCCATGAGCCCCATCTCGGCGAGCTTCTTCACCGCCTCACGGGGGAACCGGTGCTCCTCGTCCCAGCGCCGTGCGTTCGGCCTGAGCTCCTGGTGAGCGAAGTCGCGGCAGAGATCACGGACCTGCCGCTGCTCCTCGCTGAGGTCGATGTTCATGGCCTGCCCCCATCGTGGTCGTCTCGGCAGCCTGGCCGGCCCACTCTACGTCCCCTTGAACGCGGCGGCGCGCTTTTCCACGAACGCGCGCGTCCCCTCCCGCGCGTCGTCGGTCGCGAAGACGAGCCCGAACGCCTCCGCCTCGAGGGCGCAGGCGGTCGCCAGGTCGATCCGGGCGCCCGCCTCCAGCGTGCGCTTCGCGGCCGCGATGGCCAGCGGCGCCCGCGACGCGATCTTCCGCGCCACGGCCACCGCGTGCGGGACGAGCTGCGCCGCCGGCAGGACGTCGAGGGCGAGCCCGATGGCCTTCGCCTTGGCGGCGTCCACCATCTCGCCCGTCAACACGATCTCCTTCGCGCGCATGAGGCCGACGCGGCGCGTGAGCCGCTGGGTGCCGCCGAACCCCGGGATGAGCCCGAGGTTCACCTCGGGCTGCCCGAAGCGCGCCGCCTCGCTGGCGTAGACGAGATCGCACGCCATGGCGAGCTCGCACCCACCGCCGAGCGCGAACCCGTTCACGGCCGCGATGGTGGGGATGGGCAGCGCCTCCAGCCTCGCGAGCGCGCGCTGCCCGGCCTCGGCGAAGCGGCGCGCCTCCACGGGGGGAAGGCTCGACATCTCCGAGATGTCCGCGCCCGCCACGAACGCCTTCTCGCCCGCGCCGGTGAGGACGAGCGCGCGCACCGCCGGATCGGCCGCGACGGCGTCCACGAGCTGCGCGAGCTCGGCGATGGTCCGGCGATCGAGCGCGTTGAGCGCCTTGGGGCGGTTGAGGGTCGCGACCCCGACGCCGTCCTCGACGCGCCAGAGGATGTTCTCGAGCTCCATGGCCGGCTCCCGACGCTACGAGTAGGTGTAGAAGCCGCGCCCGGTCTTGCGCCCGAGCCACCCCGCCGCGACGTACTGGCGCAGGATGGGGGCCGGCCGGTACTTGTCCTCCCCGAGCTCCCGGTGGAGCACCTCGGCGATGGAGAGGCAGGTGTCGAGGCCCACGAAGTCCGCGAGCGTGAGCGGGCCCATGGGGTGATTGAGCCCGAGCTTCACCGCGGTGTCGATGTCCTCCGGGCTGGCGAGCCCCTCGTCCAGCGCGAAGCAGGCCTCGTTCAGGAGCGGGATCAGGATCCGGTTCACGATGAAGCCGGGCCGGTCCTTGGACGTGACGGTGGTCTTTCCGAACCGCTTCGCGAGGTCCAGGACGGCCTTGTAGGTGGCCTCGCTCGTCTGCAGCCCGCGGATGATCTCGATGAGCTGCATCACGGGCGGCGGGTTCATGAAGTGGATCCCGATGAAGCGCTCTGGGCGGCGGGTCGAGGCGGCGAGCGCGGTGATCGAGATGGAGCTCGTGTTCGAGGCGAGGATCGCCTCCGGCGCGAGGAGCGCGTCCGCCTTGCGGAAGAGCTCCTTCTTGGGCCCCTCGCTCTCGACGATGGCCTCGACGAGGAGCTGCGCGCGCCCGCAGTCCTCCAGCCTCTCGGCGGCCTTGATGCGGCCGAGGAGCGCGGTGCGGTCGCCGGGCGACAGCTTGCCCTTCTCGACCACCTTCGCGAGCGCCGCTGCGATGCGCTCGAGGCCCTTGCGCGCCAGCTCCGGCGTCGCGTCGGCGAGGACGACCTCCACCCCGGCCTGCGCGGCCACCTGCGCGATGCCGGACCCCATCTGACCCGCCCCGACGACCGCCATCCTCTCGATGACCATGCGAGCGCCCTCCCGAGTCGTGGGTGTAGGACCGGCCCTCCGCCTTGTCAACGCGCGCGGCGAGTGGAAGCATCGTCACGATGCCACCGCGGATGGACGATCCGGCGGGTTCGCGCCGCGCCCTCGAGCGCGCCTGCCGCGCGGTCGTCCGCGACGCCGCGGGCATCGCGGCTGCCCCGCTCGTCGAGCTGCTCGTCTCGCGGGAGGCCGACAGCGGCCCGCGCTGGGAGAGCGCCGCCTTCTCCGCGCCGGGGAAGACGCGGGCCGAGCGGGCCGAGCTCGCGCGGGAGCTGGCGCGATCGCCGGCTGCGAGCGAGCTGCCGGAGCCCCGCCGCCGCGCCGCCTTCCGCGTCGCGGCCTGCGAGGGAGGACTGGCGCGGCTGCTGGGCGGCCGCGGCATGCAGGAGGTCTTCCTGCCGGTGGGGACGGAGCGCTCGGTCCTGGGCTGGTTGCGGATCGTCCGCGAGGGCCGCCCGGACCGGGCGGCGCTGCGAACCTACCGCTCGCTGGCGCGGCAGACCTCGGGCCGGCTGGAGGCGGAGGCGCTGCGGCGCGCGCTCGCCACGCAGAACCGCGCGGTGGCGCGGGACGTCACGCGCGAGAAGCGCGCGCTCGCGGAGCTCTCGCAGGCGAAGGACACCCTCGGCGCGCTCAACCTCGCCGGCACTCACCTCATGGTCGAGACGGACGGCCAGGCCATCTACGGCGTCATCTGCCGGGAGCTCATCCGGCTCGGCTTCCACTCGGCCGTGCTCACGGCCGAGCACGCGCCGGAGGGGCCGCGGCCACCCTACCGCTACGTGTACACGAGCTTCGCCGCGCCGCTGCAGCGCGCCACCGAGCGCGTCCTCTCGACGAGGCTGGCCGACCTGCGCATCGACCCGAGGACCGCCCCGCTCGTCGGGCGCGTGCTGCGCCAGGGGCGGACCGTGTACACGGCGCGGGCTCGCGAGGCGGCGCGCCAGCTCTTCGGCGGCGCCTCGGCCGACCGGGTCCGGAAGCTCGCGCGGCTGCTCGGGCTCCGGCACGTCATCGTGGCGCCGCTGCGCTACGATCAGGGGATCTCCGGCCTGCTCGTGGTCGCGACCGCGCGCCTGCGCAGGAGCGACCCGGAGGCGATCGACGCCTTCGCCCTCCAGGCCTCGATCGCGCTCGAGAAGGCCCGCCTCTTCGCCGAGCTGCGCGTCCACCAGGCGCGCCTCGAGAGCGAGGTGGAGCGGCGCACGCGCGAGCTGACACGGGCCGTCGGCGCCCTGAAGGAGATCGACCGCCGCAAGGACAACTTCCTCGCCAACGTCTCGCACGAGCTGAGGACGCCGCTCGTCACCGTGCTCGGCTACACCGACCTCATCCTGTCGGAGAAGCTCGGCGAGCTCAGCTCGCGACAGCGCGACTGCCTGCGGGTCGCTGCCGCGAGCGGCCGGCGGCTGCGGAGCTTCATCGAGGAGCTGCTGGAGTTCTCGCGATACGAGCTCACGAAGGAGCGGCGCCCGAGGACGGATACAGGAAAGCGCATGACCGTCGAGAT
>DASWDS010000542.1:0-5165 GCA_036395165.1 Anaeromyxobacteraceae bacterium
CGTGGCGCGGCTGGTGGAGGCTCTGGCCGCGCAGGGCCAGTCCGGGGCCGACGCGGTGATGCCGGGCTACACCCACACCCGCGCCGCGGAGCCGATCACTTTCGGCCATCTCGCCGCCGCCCACGCCTGGGCCCTCGTGCGGGACCACGAGCGGCTCGGCGACGCCCGCCGGCGCGCCAACGTGCTCCCGCTCGGCTCGGGCGCGCTCGCGGGCACGACGCTCCCCATCGATCGCGAGCGGACCGCCCGCGCGCTGGGGCTCGCCGGCGTGACGCAGAACTCGCTCGACGCCGTCTCGGATCGCGACAGCGCCATCGAGCTCGCGTTCGCGTGCGCGCTCTCCGCGGTGCACCTGTCCCGCCTCGGCGAGGAGGTCGTCCTCTGGACGACGCGCGAGTTCGGCTTCATGACCCTCTCGGACGCCTTCTCCACCGGCAGCTCGCTCATGCCACAGAAGAAGAACCCCGACGTGGCCGAGCTCGCCCGCGGCCGCGCCGCCCGCGCCATCGGCGACCTGGTCACCCTGCTCGCGCTCATGAAGAACCTGCCGCTCTCGTACAACCGCGACCTGCAGGAGGACAAGCGGCCGCTCCTCGGCGCGCCCGAGACGCTCTCGCTCACCCTCGAGGCGCTCGCGGGGGCCATCGAGACCGCCACCTTCGACGCCGATCGCATGCGCGAGGCGCTCGGCTCGGGCGAGGCGCTCGCGACGGACGCGGCCGAGTACCTGGTCGAGAAGGGCGTCCCGTTCCGCGAGGCGCACGAGGCGGTCGGCGCCGCCGCCGCGTACGCGACGCGCGAGGGCAAGGGGCTCGGCGAGCTCTCGGCGCTGGAGTGGCACCGCTTCCACGGCGAGTTCTCGCCCGACGTCGTGCAGCGCTTCGACGCCGAGACGAGCCTCGCCCGCCGCGAGATCCCGGGCGCGCCGGGGCCAAAGCAGGTCGCCCGCCAACTCGCGCGGTGGGAGAAGGAGCTCGGGAGATCGCCGTGAACCGCGCCCTCGCCATCGTGGCGCTCTCGACCGCCCTCGCGCTCGCCTGCGGGGTGAAGGCGCCGCCCCGGCCTCCCCTCCCTGAGGCGCCGGACGCGGCCGCGCCCGCCGCTCCCGTCCCCGTCACGGACGGTGGAAAGCCATGAACCACTTCCGGCGCACGCGAGGTCTCCTCCACGCGGAGGCGATCCCGCTCGACGAGCTCGCGGACGTCTACGGGACCCCCCTCTACGTCTACTCGACTGCGACGCTCACGCGGCACTGGAAGGTGCTCGAGCGGTCCCTGCGCGGGCTCCCGCACCTCGTGTGCTACGCGGTCAAGGCGAACTCCAACCTGGCTGTCCTCTCCCTCTTCGCGCGCCTCGGCTCCGGCTTCGACATCGTCTCGGCGGGCGAGCTCTACCGCGTGCTCAAGGCGGGCGGCGCCGCGGGGAAGGTGGTCTACAGCGGTGTCGGGAAGCGCGACGACGAGCTCGCCTTCGCGCTCGATCAGGGCGTGAAGGTGATCGACGTCGAGAGCGCGGAAGAGCTCGCCCGCGTGTCGATCGTGGCGCGCCGCCTGAAGAAGCGCGCGCCCATCGCGCTCCGCGTGAACCCCGCCGTCGACCCCAAGACGCACCCCTACGTCGCGACCGGCCTCAGGGAGTCGAAGTTCGGGGTCGCGGTGGACGAGGCGCGCCGGCTCTACGCGCTCGCCGCGAAGGACCCCGCGCTCGCCGTGAAGGGCGTCGCGATGCACATCGGGTCGCAGATCACCACCGTGTCCCCCTTCCTCGACGCCATCGCGCGCCTGCTCGCGCTCGTCGCCGACCTGCGCGCGCAGGGAATCCGCATCCGTCACGTGGACGTGGGCGGCGGCCTCGGCATCCAGTACAGCGACGAGGAGCCGCCGCACCCCGACGCGTACGGCGAGGCGGTGAAGAAGGCGCTGCGCGGGTTCGACGGCGAGGTCCTCCTCGAGCCCGGGCGCGTGCTGGTCGGCAACGCGGGTGTCCTCGTGACCCGGGTCCTGTACCGGAAGAAGAACGGCCGCCGCGAGTTCGTCGTCGTGGACGCCGCCATGAGCGACCTCGTCCGCCCCGCCTTCTACGGCGCGCACCACGGGATCGAGCCCGTCGGCCGGCCGGCGCGGAAGGAGATCGTCGCCGACGTGGTCGGTCCGGTCTGCGAATCCGGCGACTTCCTCGCGCGGAAGCGGCGGCTGCCGGAGGTCCGGGGGGGCGACCTCCTCTGCGTCCGCTCCGCGGGCGCCTACGGTTTCGCCATGTCCTCCAACTACAACGCCCGGCCGCGCGCGGCCGAGGTGCTCGTCGATGGCGACACCGCCCTCCTCGCCCGGAAACGCGAGACGGTCGCCGACCTCGTGCGGGGCGAGCAGGCTCACCCCCCCGCGCGCCGTTTCGGCGCGCGCCGCCAGATGGGTTAGATTGGGCTGAAACACCTTCCCCCGCTCCGCGGAGGTCCCATGCGCTTCCAAGGATCCCTCGTCGCCGTCGTCACGCCCATGAAGGACGGCGCCGTCGACCTTCGCGCGCTGCGCGAGCTCGTCGAGTGGCAGCTCGTCGAGGGCACGGACGGCATCGTGCCTTGCGGCACCACCGGCGAGGGAGTGACCCTCACCTCGAAGGAGACCGCCGACGTCATCCGCACCGTCGTCGAGACGGTGCGCGGGCGCGCCGCCGTGGTCGCCGGCGCGGGCTCGAATGCGACCCATGCGTGCATCGACGGCGTGAAGCTCGCGAAGGAGCTCAAGGCCGACGCCGCGCTCGTCGTGACGCCCTACTACAACAAGCCGACGCAGGAGGGCCTGTACCGGCACTACACCGCGATCTGGGAGGCGACGCGCTTCCCGGTCGTCGCGTACAACGTGCCCGCGCGGACGTCGGGCGACATCCTCCCGGAGACGGTGGCGCGGCTCGCGAAGGCGGGCGCCATCGTCGGGATCAAGGAGGCGACCGCCAACATGGACCGGCAGGTCCAGCTCATCGAGAGGGTGGGCAAGGACGCCCTGTCCTACCTCTCGGGCGACGACTTCACGGTCCTCCCGTACATCGCCTGCGGCGGCCACGGGGTCATCTCGGTCGTCTCGAACGTCGCGCCGCGCGCCATGAAGGAGCTCGTGTCGGCCGCCCTGCGCGGCGACCACGCGCGGGCCCTCGAGAAGCAGGTCGCGCTCGCCGAGCTGAACCGCGCCATGTTCCTCGAGACGAACCCCGGTCCGGTGAAGGCGGCGGTCGCGCTGATGGGCAAGGCCGCCCACGAGCTCCGCCTCCCGCTCGCGCCCGTCTCGGACGCGACCCTCGTCAGGGTGCGCGAGGCGATGGTCCGCTTCGGCCTCATCAAGCTCGCCTGACGCGAGCGAGGGGACTCACGTGATCCACGTCGTCGTGACCGGCGCGTCCGGCCGCATGGGCGGCCACATCATCCGTCTGCTCCGCGCCGAGGAGGGGCTCGACCTGGCCGGCGCGACCGAGCGCCCCGGATTCCCGCCGGGGCTCGACGCCGCGGCCGCGGCCGGCCTGCCGCCCGCCGGGATCCCGGTCACGACCGAGCTCGCCGCGGCGATCGCCCGCGGCGCCGACGTCGTCGTCGACTTCACGAGCTTCGAGGCGTCCGCCGGCCACGCGGAGATCTGCGCGGAGAAGGGCGTCGCGCTCGTGATCGGCTCCACCGGGTTCACGAAGGAGGCGCGGGCGCGCGTGGAGATGGCGGCGCGCCACGTCCCCATCGTGCTCTCGCCCAACATGAGCGTGGGCGTGAACGCGCTCTTCGCGCTCGTGGCGCAGGCGGCGAGCGTCCTCGGCGACGCCTACGACGTCGAGATCGTGGAGATGCACCACAAGAAGAAGAAGGACGCGCCCTCCGGTACAGCCATGCGGCTCGCGGAGGTGGCGGCGGAGGCGCTCTCCCGTGATCCGGCTCGCGATCTCCAGTTCTCCCGGCACGGCCTGATCGGCGAGCGGCCGCCGCGCGAGATCGGCGTCCAGACGCTCCGCGGCGGCGACGTCGTGGGCGAGCACACCGTCTACTTCGTCGGTGAGGGCGAGCGGATCGAGCTCACTCACCGCGCCACCTCGCGCGACCAGTTCGCGCGAGGTGCGATCCGGGCCGCGCGCTGGGTCGTCGGCAAGCGCCCCGGCGTCTACGACATGGCCGACGTGCTCGGGCTCCGGAGGCCCTGACATGCGGACGTGCCGGTTCGAGCGCGGCGGCCGCCAGCTGTACGGCGTCATCGAGGGAACGAAGGTGCGCGCCCTCACGGCGGAGCCGTGGGCGGGCGGCCTCCCGGAGGGCGCGGCCCATGACCTTTCGGATGTCAGCCTCATCGCGCCGGTCGCGCCGTCGAAGGTGGTCTGCGTCGGCCGCAACTACCGCGCCCACGCGAGGGAGCTCGGCCACGACGTGCCGAAGGAGCCGCTCCTCTTCATCAAGCCGTCCACGGCGGTCATCGGGCCGGGCGCCGGGATCCGGCTGCCGGAGGCCTCGAGCGAGGTCCATCACGAGGCGGAGCTGGCCGCCGTCATCGGGCGGACGCTGTCGCGCGCCGCGACCGCCGCGGAGGCGAAGCAGGCCGTGTTCGGGTGGACCTGCCTCGACGACGTGACGGCGCGCGATATCCAGCGAGCCGAGCAGCACTTCACGCGCGCGAAGTCGTTCGACACCTTCTGCCCGGTGGGACCCGTCGTCGAGACGAGCGTCGATCCCCTCGACTTGACGGTCACGTGCCGGGTGAACGGCGAGCAGCGCCAGCGCGGGTTCACGAAGGACATGGTGGTGGACCCGTACCTGCTCGTCGCCTTCGTGTCGCAGGTGATGACGCTGCTCCCGGGCGACCTCGTCTCGACCGGCACGCCCGAGGGTGTCGGACCCATCAAGCGCGGCGATTGGGTGGAGGTCGAGGTCTCCGGCATTGGCGTGCTGAAAAACCCTGTCATTTAGAAGCGTTGCGCGGGAGAAGTTCAGGCGGCACCGAAGGCGCGGAGAAGTTCACCCGGCACCGAAGACGCGGCACTGGAGGCCCCGGAGAAGTTCACCCGGCACCGAGGGCGCGGCACCGAAGGGCTCCGGCCGGCGTGGCGTCATGGGCCGGAAGGGGTTAGAGCTGACGCGATGCGTGCTTACGTCGGCGTCGGGACGAACCTCGGCGACCGCTGGGCATACCTCGCGCTCGCCG
>DASWDS010000543.1:0-3002 GCA_036395165.1 Anaeromyxobacteraceae bacterium
GGTCGAACGGCGGCAGCTCGGGAGCGGCCGCGGCGGGCTCGGCCGGAGCCGCGAAGCCTTCGCTGAATGAACCTCCGCTCGCGAGCTGCAACGCGTCGAGCAGATCGCTGCCCTCACCGCCGGGCCAGCCGGCGGGCGTCACGTGCTGGAACTCGGCCGAGCCCGGGTGGGCCGCGCCCGCGGCGGCGGAGCGCGCGCCGAGGTCCCACATCGACGTCGCGCCGTCGAGCGGCGCGGGCGCCTCCGCTTCCTCGCCGTCGGGCGCATACGAGGGCGTGGCGACCGGCGCGTCCCACGTCGCCGCGAGCGAAGGTTCCGGCGCTTCCCACGGCGCGTCGAGCGGCACGTCACCCGCCGCGGGAGCTCCGGCCGTGGCGATCGCGGCGGTGTCCTCCCCGGACGCATACGCCGCATCCTGGTCCCAGGGCGCGCCCTCCACCGCCTGCCCGGCGTCCTGCGCGCCGGCAGGAGCATCGTACGGGGCGGCAGCGTCCTGCTGCGCGGCGCCCTCCTCTTGCGCCGACTGCGCCCAGTGCGCCGCGACGTCGGCCGGGGTCCAGCCCTGCTCGGCGTACCAGGCGGCCCAGGCGGCGGCATTGGGATCGCTCGGATCGAGGCCGTACGCGGCAGGGTCCGCCGCGGCCGGCGCGTACGCGCCCTGGTCATCGCCATGCGGTGCCGCGCCGGCGGCGCTGGCCCAGCCGCTCGGGTCGTAGGCGAGCGGAGCAGCCGGGTCGAGCTCCGCGAGGACCGAGGCCGCGGCGGCGTTCACGTCGAAGCCGCCGCACGGCGCCAGACCGGCCGAGAGGTCGGCGGCGCGCGCCTCCTCGTCCGGTGTGAGGCCGGCCGTGAGCCGCTTCTCCTCGAGGAGGCGGAGCTCGTTTGCTTGGCTCTCGGAATCGGACATGGTTCCTTGACCCGGAGAAGACGCCGAGGCGCCGCGGGAAGACGGCCGATATTACCGCGCCCCCGGCGTTCGACAAATGGCGGCGACGGGGTGCGGCTTGAAATCACGGGGGCGGCGGGCCATGTATGCACCCCGCCGTGCCTGCCCGACCGCCCGAGAGCTCGCCTGCTCGCCCGCGCTTCCTGCCCACGACGCGCGAGGAGATGCGCGCGCGCGGCTGGGACGCGCTCGACGTGCTCCTCGTCGTGGGTGACGCCTACGTGGACCACCCGAGCTTCGGCACCGCCGTCATCGGGCGCGTGCTCGAGGCGCAGGGGCTCCGGGTCGGGATCGTGGCGCAGCCCGACTGGCGGTCTCCCGCCGACGTCGCGCGGCTCGGCAAGCCGCGCCTCTTCGTCGGGGTCGCCTCGGGCGCGATGGACTCGATGGTGAACCACTACACGGCGCACAAACGGCGCCGCTCGGACGACGCCTACACGCCCGGCGGCGCCGCCGGCAAGCGCCCGGACCGCGCGGCCACGGTCTACGCGCGGCTCGCCCGCGAGGCCTTCGGCGACGCGACGCCCATCGTGGCGGGCGGCGTGGAGGCGTCGCTCCGGCGCATCGCGCACTACGACTACTGGGACGACCGCGTCCTGCCGTCGCTCGCGGTGACGAGCGCCGCGGACCTCATCGTGTACGGGCAGGGCGAGCGCCCCATCCTCGACATCGCGCGCCGCCTCGCGGCGGGCGAGGACGCGTGCGGCCTCACGGACGTGCCCGGCACGGCGCTCGTGCCGAAGGACCTCGCGCTGGCGAGCCTCGAGGGGCGCGCCCGCGGCGTGCTGGCGCTGCCGTCGTACGAGGAGGTGCGCGGCGACAAGAAGACGTTCGCGCTCTTCTCGAAGCTCTACCACCTCGAGCACAACCACTCGAACGCCCGCGTGATGACGCAGCGCCACGGGGCCGGGCCGGGCGCGAAGGTGGTGGTGGTGAACGAGCCGGCGCCGCCGCTCACGACCGGGGAGCTCGACCGCATCTGTGAGCTGCCCTTCGCGCGCGACGCCCACCCGTCGTACGGCGGCGCCCACATCCCGGCGCTGGAGCAGATCCGCTGGTCGATCCAGATCCTGCGCGGCTGCAGCGCGGGCTGCTCCTTCTGTTGCATCACCGAGCACCAGGGGCGCGACGTCACGAGCCGGTCGGAGGCGAGCATCCTGCGCGAGATGCAGGCGATGGCGGAGCGTTCCGACTTCCGCGGCACCGTCACCGACCTCGGCGGCGCGACGGCCAACATGTGGCAGATGTACTGCTCGAGCGAGGAGGCGCACTCGAAGTGTAGACGGCTCTCCTGCGTCTACCCGAGCGTCTGCCCCTTCTGGGTGGCCGACCACGGGCCGCTCGTGCAGCTCTATCGGAAAGCGCGTCAGGTGAAGGGCGTGAAGCACGTCTTCGTCGGCTCGGGCGTGCGCTACGACCTCGCCCACCACGACGAGGCGAACGGGCAGGCTTATCTGAGGCAGCTCATCGGGCACCACGTCTCCGGGCAGCTCAAGGTCGCGCCCGAACACGCCGCGCCCGACGTCCTCCGCGTCATGAAGAAGCCGGGGATCGAGGAGTTCGAGCGCTTCCGCGGCGAGTTCCAGCGCTACTCGAGGGAGGCGGGGAAGGAGCAGTACCTGGTCCCCTATTTCATCAGCTCGCACCCGGGGTGCAGCCTGAAGGACGCGGTCGAGCTCTACGAGTACCTCGAGAAGAACGGCTGGCGGCCGCAGCAGGTGCAGGACTTCACGCCGACCCCGATGACGCTCGCGTCCGACATCCACTGGTCCGGCTACCACCCGCTCACCGGCAAGCCCGTGCACGTCGTGCGCGACATGCACGAGAAGAAGATGCAGAAAGCGCTCCTGCGCTGGGCGGATCCGGAGCAGCGCCCGCTGGTGGAGGAGGCGCTGCGACGCACCGGGCGGCTGCGCCCCGGCGAGCGGCTCCGGCTGCGGGGCGTCCCCTGGAAGCGCAACGCGGGACGGCGGCCCGACCCGGGGCTCCGGCGTGGTCCGGCGCGCGGCCGCAGTTAGATTGTCCCCTGTGCACGCGCTCCTCCTCGCGCTCGCCC
>DASWDS010000544.1:0-3545 GCA_036395165.1 Anaeromyxobacteraceae bacterium
GAGGTCCGGGTAGCCCGCCTCGCCGACGATGAGCGCGAGCGCCGGGCGCGCCGCGGGCGCCGGCGCGGCGGGCGCGCGCGCGTGGGCGCAGGCGAGGAGGGCGAGCGTGAACGGGAGCGCGGCCTTCATGACACGGGTCAGACGCCGAGGAGCTTGATGAGGCGCGCCTGCATCACCTTCTTGCGCGCGGGGTCCTTGCAGGTGTCGACCGCGCGCGACCACGCCTCGCGCGCCGACTTCTGGAACCCGAGCCGCTCGTAGGCCTGCGCGAGGCACTGGTGCGAGGCGTCCACGTCCGGGCGCAGCTCGGCCGCGCGCTCGTACGCCGCGACCGCCTCGTAGAGGAGCCCCTGCTTCGAGAGCGCGTGCCCGAGGTAGTAGTGCGCCTCCGGCGACCAGGGGTCCTTGGCGGCGGCGTCGCGCGCGAGCTCGGCGGCCTGCGCCACGCGCCCGACCGCCAGCGCCTCCGAGGCGGAGCGCCACAGCGCCTGCGCCTCGTCGCGCCGGGCCCGCTCCTCGGTGGTCTCGGCGGCGGCGGGGCCCACCAGCGCCAGCTTGAAGACCCGCGTCAGCTCGTCCAGCCGGAAGGGCTTCTCCACGAACGCGTCGGCGCCGAAGGCGACCTGCGCGTCCGTCCCGACCGACCCGCGGTAGATGGCCGAGCAGAGGATGACCCGCGTCGCGCGCAGCGCGCGGTCGCCCTTGATCATCCGGCACACCTCGAACCCGTGCAGGCCGGGCATCATCGCGTCGAGCACGACGAGGTCGGGCCGCGCCTCGCGGACGGTCTCGAGCGCGCTCTTGCCGTCGCCCGCCTGCAACGTGAGGCAGCCCATCTTGCCGAGCACGGTCGCGACGAGCTGCCGGACGTCCGGGTCGTCGTCCGCGACCACCGCGACCTTCCCCACCGCGAGCCCCTCGATGCGCGTCGTCTGCTTGAGGTCCGCGGCGGACGGGGCCGGCGGCGGCGTCGCGGGACGGGACGGCGCGCGCGCCGGCGAGGGCGCAGGCGCGGGTGCGGGGACCGGAGCGCGGGCCGGCGCCGCCGCGCGGGCCGGCGCGGGCGTCAGGGTGGTCGGCTGCGTGTGGAACGGCGTCGCCATCTCGGCGACGCCGACGAGCTCCATCGTCGCAGTCGCCTCCGGCAGCTCCACCCCGCCCGCCGGATCGGTGGGCTTCACCACCGCCACGTGGGCGGCGGCGCGGTCGGCGAGCGGCGGCGCGTGATCGCCGCGCCAGGCGGGGGCGCCCTCGCGCCGCGCGCGGTCGAGCCCGTCGATCGCGCGGAGGAGCGCCGTCCCGACCGCCGCGTACCGCAGGACCTTCTTGCCGGTGAGGAAGCGCACCTCGTCGGCGGAGTTGAGGTCGTCGGGGTCCGCCATCGCGAGCACGATCTCGGCGCGGCCGACCGAGACGGGGAGCAGCCGATGCTCGCGGCAGAACTCGGGCGCGACCACGTCGAGGTTTCCCGGCGGGATGACGCTGCGCGAGAGGTCGACGCCGGGGCACTCGTGGGTCCGCGCCAGCGCGCGGACGAGCGGCTGCTCCTCCGCGAGGCGCAGCTCGAGCGCCGCGGACGCGACGTCCCCGTGACGCGCCGTCTTGACGGCGCGCGCCGCGCCCTCCGCGGAGAGCACGCCGTCCTGGATGAGAATGCGGGCGAGGTCGCCCATGCGTGGAATGCTAGCCCGAACCGCCGCCCGAGCGAAATCCGGAAGGGGTCACAATTCGCTCTTCATCTCGCGGGTCATGAGGTCGACCACGGCCTGGCGCGGCGCCTGCCCCTCGTAGAGGACGCGGTAAACCATCTCGCAGATCGGCATCTCGACGCCGAGCTTCCGCGCGAGCGCCTGGGTGCTCTTCGCGTTGAGGACGCCCTCCGCGACCTGCCCGAGCGCCTTCTGGATGTCGTCCAGCTTCTTCCCCTGCCCGAGCTCGAAGCCGACCGTGTGGTTGCGCGACTGCTCGGAGGAGCAGGTGAGGACGAGGTCGCCGAGGCCCGACAGGCCGGCGAGCGTCATGGGGTTCGCGCCCTTGCGCACCGCGAGGCGGCTGATCTCGACGAGCCCACGCGTGATGAGCGCCGCGCGCGCGTTCGCGCCGAATCCCATCCCATCGGAGAGCCCGGCCGCGATCGCGACCACGTTCTTCACGCAGCCCCCCACCTCGACCCCGGTCACGTCGGTCGAGGTGTACGGCCGGAACGCCTTCGTGTGGAAGGCGTCCTGCACCTGCTTCGAGATGCGCTCCCACCGCCCGGCGATGGTCACCGCGGTGGGGAGCCCCTTCGCCACCTCCTTCGCGAAGGAGGGGCCGGAGAGGAACGTGAGATAGGGGTGCATCTGGACCGGCAGCACGTCCTCGAGCACCTCGCTCATGGTCATGAGCGTGTCCACCTCGATGCCCTTCGCGACGGAGCACACCGGCACCCCGGCGTGGAGGAGCCGCTTCGCCTCGATCGCGACCTTGCGCACGGCCTGCGAGGGCACGGCGAAGACGACGAGCTCCGCTCCCTCGAGCGCGCGCGCGATGTCCGCGGTGGCGCCGAGCGTGGCGGGGAGCTGCACGCCGGGCAGGTAGCGGGCGTTCTCGTGCTTCTGGGCGATCGCGTCGAGCACGGGGACGTCCTTGTCCCACACGGTGACCGGATAGCCCTTCGAGGCGAGCGTGGCGCCGAGCGCGGTCCCCCAGGAACCCGCGCCGAGGACGGTTGAACGCATGGTGGAGTCTCCTTTGGCGTCATCTTAGCCGCCGGACCGCCCGCCGGGGTGCATCATGGCGGGGCTCGCTCGGGTCATCCGACCGCCGCCTCGACGAGCCGCGCGAAGAGCCCCGGGTGCCGGGCGAGGAAACCGAGCGAGGCGCGCCGGGCGGCAGGGCGGCGCGCGAGGCCGAGGACGAGCCGCGCGGTGGCGGCGTAGCGCGCGTACCGGCGCGCCTCGCCGCGCTCCCATCCCGCGAAGGCGCCGCGCGCCGCGCCGGCAGCGAGCGCTTCCCGGAGCACGGGCGCGAGCGCGCACGCCCCCTCGAGCGCCAGCGAGAGGCCCTCCCCCGTGATGGCGTCCACGTAGCCCGCCGCGTCGCCGACGAGGACGAGGCGGTCGAGCACGCGGGCGCGCGCGGCCCGGGCGAGCGGGCCGGCGCCGGCGGGCCCCGAGTCGTAAGGCGCGCCGTCCACGCGCGCGCCGAGCGCGGGGAAGCGCGCCAGGAGGGCGGGGTAGCTCGCGCGCGCGCTCGCCTCGCACAGGAATGCGACCCCCACCCGGCAGGGGCCGGCCGGGGTCACGTACGCCTCGACGCCGGCCCCGAAGTGCACCTCCACCGCGTCGGTCCAGGGCGCGAGGGCGAAGTGGCGCCTCAGCCCGAAGCGGCGCGCGGCGCCCGCGGGGAGCTCGAGCCCCTCGCGCCGGCGGATGGCGGAGGCGAGCCCGTCCGCGGCGACGAGGAGGCGCGCGCGCACGGCGACGCCGTCGCCCTCCACCTCCACGTGCGAGGCGCGGCGCGCGTGGCGCCGGACCGCGACGCCCTCCCGGACCTCCACCCCG
>DASWDS010000545.1:0-2175 GCA_036395165.1 Anaeromyxobacteraceae bacterium
CGAAGCGCACCTCGCCCGCGTCGGATTGCATCTGCACGATCGTGCCGTCCGGCGCGAGCGCGAACTCGCGGAACTCGAACCGCCGCCCGCCGGGCGGGACGCTCGCGGCGCCCGCGAGGTGCCCGTGCTGGTCGATGGCGAGGAGCAGCACCTCGGCGCGCGGCGCTGCCGCCTCGTCCACGGTCTCGTGGCCGCCCTCGGTCCGGTCCACTGCGAGCACGACATCGCCGCGCCGGTCGACCCCGACGAGACGGACGCCGGCGATGGGGACGCGCGAGTGGAGCTGGACGCTGCGCCGCACGCGGCCGTCCACCGCCGACAGCTTCAGGGCGGCGCGCCAGCGGTCCACGCGCTCGGCGTGCACGTAGAGGTCGCCGGCGGGCACCCCCGGGAGCGGGCCCTCGGCGCGGACCCCGCCCCACGCCAAGTCCGCGCGGACGCCCTGGCCGTTCTGCATCAGGAACACCGGCCGCTGCCGCAGGGCGAAGAGGAGGTCCACGCCCTTGAACGAGGGCGGAAGCGCGCCGCCGACGAGCAGCCGGCCGTTGCCGTCGTGCTCGGACAGGGTCGGCGGCTCCGTCTCCGCGAAGAGGAAGACGTGCCCCTCGTCGGAGACCGCCACGTCCGCCTCCACCACCGGCTCCTCGTTGTGGCGTCCGAGCGAGAAGCTCGCCACCGGGCGTCCGCGCTGGTCGAAGCGCTGGACGCGCCCGTTCAGCGCATCGAGCACCCAGAGCGAGCCCTGCGGCCCCACCGCGAAGCTGGCCGGCCCGAGCGCGTCCTCGTCGTCGCGCGCGGGGTTGCCGACGAGCCCGAACTGGCCCGCCCCCGCGCCGGGGCCGCCGCGGACCCAGATCTGCTCCGGCGAGACCGCGGCGGGCGCGACCCCAGCGCCCGGCAGGTCGAGGGCCGGCGTGTCGGGCGCCACGGCAACGAGCGCCGGCGCCGGCGCGGGGGGCGCGCCCGAGGCGCAGCCGCCCGGGCGCTCCTCGGGCCAGACCTCGACCGTGCCGAGATCGCGCGTCTGGCCGAGCGAGACGGCCACGTCGTCCACGCGCTGGTCGGCGACGAGCCCGGGGCCGCCGATCACGAGCGAGTAGGTCCCCGGCGGCAGGGTGAGGCTGAAGCGTCCCTCGACGTCCACGCTCGCGGTCGCGTCGCGGCCGATGACGGAGACGGTCGCGCCCCCCGGCGAGGTGGGACACCCCTTGTGCCGGAGCGCGCCGACGACGGTCCCCGTTGGCCTCGGCGCGGACGGCCGGCCAGGCGGATGTGCCGGTGGGCCCGCTCCGAGGAGCGCGGCGAGGAGGAGGACGGTCTCGAGCACGCGCGCATCATACCGCGCGGAGGCCGCGCGGAGAGGGGCGCGCGCTTCCCCCCGCGCCGGTGGGCGCGGCGCGCCGGGGACGCGGGGCTCAGGCGCGTCCGGGGCGCGTCAGCCTCGCCGGATCCAGCACGCGGCGCGCCTCCGCGCTGCCGAGGTCGCCCTTCTCGCCCGCCAGGTCGACGATGGACCGCCCCGTTCGCACGGACTCCTTCACGATCTCCGCCGACGCGGCGTAGCCGATGCGCGGCGCGAGCGCGGTGGCGAGGCTGACGGTGCGCTCCGCGTAGTGGCGGCAGCGCGCCTCGTCCGCCTCGAGCCCCTGCGCGCAACGCTCGTCGAACGCGCGGACCGCGTTGGCGAGGATCGTGAGCGCGTGGCAGAGGTCGAACGCGACGACCGGCATCATCACGTTGAGCTCGAGCTGCCCGCCTGACGCGGCCGTCGCGATCGCGGTGTCGAGGCCCAGGACCTGGTAGCTCACCATCGCCAGCATCTCGGCCATCGACGGGTTCACCTTGCCCGGCATGATGGACGACCCCGGCTGGACGGGGGGCAGCTTCAGCTCTCCGAGCCCGGTGTTCGGGCCCGAGCCGAGGAGGCGCACGTCGCCGCCGATCCGGAGCAGCTCCACCGCCGCCGTGCGCAGCGTCGACGAGAGGGCCGCGAACGGCGCGAGCGACTGCATGGCATAGAAGGGGCTCGGCGCGAGGACGAGCGGCGCGCCGGTGAGCCGCGAGAGCTCCTCGACGATCAGCTTGGGGTAGCGCGGGTCCGCGTTCAAGCCCGTGCCCACCGCCGTGCCGCCGATGCCGAGCGCGCCCATCTCGGGGAGCGCGTTCAGGATCCGC
>DASWDS010000546.1:0-6982 GCA_036395165.1 Anaeromyxobacteraceae bacterium
CGAGCTGCTTCTCGAGCTCGTGCAGCTTGGTCTCGTGCTCCCGGATCTCGGCGTCCACGCGCGACACCTGCGCGTCGAGGCGGTCGCGCTTGAACTTCTTCAGCTCCTCGGCGTTGCGCGACGTGACCTCCTGGTACTGGCGCTCGAGGCGCCTCACGTCCGGGTGCTCGGGGCCGTACGCAGCGCGCGTCGTCTCCAGGCGGCGCAGCACGTCCTCGGCGTTCCCGCCGGAGAGGCCGGCCTCGCTGAACGCCTCCGGGATGGTCGCGTAGATCGCGGTGCGGCGGCGCTGGGCGTCGGCGATGGCGCCGAGCCGCAGGTCCATCTGCGCCACCAGCGTCGCCGCGGCCCGCTGGTTCGCGTCGTTCGCCTCGGGGATCTCGCCCGCGTGCTGGCTCTTGAAGGCGACGAGCTTCTCCTCCTCGCCCGCGAGCTTGCGCGAGAGCTCGTCGAGCTGCTTCGCGAGCGTCTCGCGCAGGTTCCTCGCCTGCACCTGCAAGAGCGAGCGCGTCATCTCGGCGTACGAGCGCGGGATGATGTCGGCGGCCCGGGCCACCTTCTCGCGGTCGGGGCCGCGCACCTCGACCACGAAGAGCAGCGAGGGCGGGCCACCCGCCACCTCCCCTTCGAGCCGGACCTCGACGTTGCGGCGCAGCTTCTCGACGGCCTCCTCCGGGTCGCTCTTCCAACCCGGGTAGAAGTCGGTCTCCTGCAGCACGCGCTCGAGGACGGGGCGCGCCAGGACCCCGTGCTTGAGCGTGCGCATCCGCTCGTCGAACGAGGTCACCGAGGCGGGGAAGAAGTCGTGTGGGACGACGTGCGGCTCGATCTGCATCACCGACTCGGCGCGGTACTCCGCCGGGATCGCGACGATCGTGGCCGCCGAGACGAGCAGCACCGCCGCGGCGACCCCGACGGCGAGCCACCTGCGCCGGTGCAGCGCTTCCAGCATCTCACGGACCGTGTAGGTCTTCTCCATCCCCCCACCCCCCTGGTGGTGCGCCCTTCCCCTAGTGGTGCGCCCCGCGCAGCTCCCAGCCGACGCGCAGCCCGACGATGTTCCGGTCGTACAAGGTGGTGCCCGAGTCGGCGCGCGCAAACCGGCTAGCCCCGAAGCCCACCTGCACGCCCCCGCCGAGGAGCCACAGGACCTCCCCCGCGATGCCGTAGCCGACGACGCCGTCGGCCCCCCACGGGATCGCGCCGCTGCGCCAGATCCCGCCCTCCGAGTGAAGCTTCCAGGAGCGGCCGACCTTCAAGGCGGCGGCGGCCTCGACCGTGTCGGTCAGACCGGGCGTGGCGAGGATGCCCAGGCCGACCCCGTGACGCAGCGTGACCCTGGCGTCCAGGACGCGGCCCACCTCGAGGAGCTGGACCATCGCCTGCGGCAGCACCGACGGCGCTCCGGCTCCAGGAGGGATCCAGAGCGCCGGCCCGCCCTCGGCCTCCATCGTCAGGCGGCGCGTCCAGCGGTAGCGCGCGACCGCCTGCAGCTCGTTCGCGTACGCGTCCTGCGCGCCCGCGCCGAACGCCTGGAAGACGTCGAAGCGGTACGCGCCGCCCACCTCCAGGTGGTGGTCGAGCTGCCTCGTCGCCTCGACGCCTGGCGTGTGGGAGGCGGCCCCGGTGCCGTCGTCGAAGCGCACGACGCGCTCGGCGAAGGTCCCCGCGATGCGCCAGTCGTGGTCGAGCCGCCACGCGGCGCGCGCGGCGCCCTGCACGATGAGCCCGGCGTCGGAGCGGCCGAAGATGCCGAGCCGCGCGAGGCCGATGGGATCGGCGGCGTAGATGACGCCGACCTCGGCCGTCAGGGTCGAGCGGTGATCGGGGCGCATCGCCAGCTGGAGCGTCCCGCGCTGATTCCAGACCGGCGCGCGAGCGCGCTGCTCGTACAGCAGGAGATCGCCGCCTCCCACCAGGGCGAGCATCCAGGTGTGGTCCCGCAGCGTCAGCCCGAGATCGGGCGAGACGCGGCCCATCACGTCGCCGCCCCTGCCGTCGTACAGGAAGTTCGAGTCGTAACCGCCCTCGAGAGAGAGGCGGGCGATGGGCTCCACCTGCACGCTCGCCGACGCCCGCGCGCCGGCGCACAGCACCACGGCCGCGACCACCGCCTGGCACGTCCGCCTTTGCGCACCCATCACCCGCCTCCGCCTCGCGTGCCCGGTCGACCGGCCCCGAGCGGTCCCCCACTACGGCACGTACAGCACGTCTCCGGGACCGAGCCAGAGCGCGCCTTCCGTCTCCCCCTGCACCAGATCCTTCACCGAGAGCTTCACGCGCTCGGTCTTCCCGTCCGCCTTCTGGCGGAGCCACACCACCACGCCGCCCGCGAACTCGCCGAGGCCACCCGCCGTGGCGAGCGCTTGCGTCACCGAGACGGAGCCGCGCAGCGGGAAGGTGCCGGCGCGCGGCACCTCGCCCATGACGGAGAAGCGCGGGCCGTTGATCTCGCGGACCAGCACGGCGACGGACGCGTCCTTCACGTACGCGCCGAGCGCCTTCGCGAGCGTGGCGCGCAGCTCCGCCGGCGTCTTGCCCGCGGCCTCGACCTCGCCCGCGAGGGGCAGCGCGATGAAGCCGTCGGGGCGCACCGGCATCACGCGCGTGAGCTCCGGCTCGTGCCAGACGACGATCTCGAGGACGTCCTCGCGCCCGATGCGGTACTCCGAGGGCGGCCGCGTGGCCACCCGGTCACCCTGGGTGGTGCTCGCGCAGGCGAGGGCGAGGAGCGACAGCAGGAAGGTCGTTCGGCGCATGGCTCTCCGTCTCCTTCGGGCGCGGCGCGGACCTCTCCACCGTCCGCCGCCCGGCTGCGCGGCTCGGTACGCACGCTGCGTGCCACGGACCCGCGCGGAGGCGGCGCGCGGCTCGAACGGCGCCGATCGCGTCCCTGCGGCGGCGCGCTCGGGGCGCGGGCGCTCCCAGGACCGCCGACCAACGGTGAAAAGCGCTTCCCCCCGAGGCGCTCCCGCTTCCTCTCTCGCGGCGACCTCGCGCCGTTGCCTCGCAGGCCGCTCGACATGAGCTTGGACTTGTGGCGGACGAGGCAACCGGGAGAGACGCGGCATGATCAGGGCGGCCGTCTGGACGGGTGGGCTCTTCGCGGTGGGCGCCGGGATCTGCCACCTCTTCCCGGGGCCGCTCGTGGAGCCGCTCGTGCTGCTGGCGCTCGGGGCGACGCTCTTCCTCGTGAGCGGGCGCTCGCCGGCGGCCGGGCGCCAGGAATCGCTCGCGCGCAGCGCGAGCACCGTCACCTCCACGCGCGCCGCGCGCTGATCGCCCGCCGCTCTCGACCTGCACGCCCTCGAGCGCCCGCCTCACTCCCCGCGTCACTCGATGACGGCGGCGTTCCGCGGATCGACGATCTCGCAGTCCTTGATCTTGTAGAGCAGCGCCTTGTAGCTGATCTGCAGGCGCTTGGCCGCCTTCCGCTTGTTCCAGCCCGTCCGCATCAGCGCGCGCAGGATGGCCTCGCGCTCGGCGATGCGGGCGGCGCGCTTCCCGACCTCCTTGAGCGGCGCGTCGTCGGGGAGTGGGGCGTGCAGGCTGCCCGGCAGCGGCGTCGGCGCACGGACGCCCGGCGCGTGCACGCCGTTCACCGCGCCGTTGGGCCGCGGCGCCGGAGCGCCGGCCCGCGGCGTCAGCTCGCCGAGGACCATGGACGGCTCCTTGAGGACGACGAGCCGCCTCACCAGGTTCTCGAGCTCGCGCACGTTCCCCGGCCAGTCGTACGCGTGGAAGCGCTCCATCACCGCGTCGGGGATGCGGTCGAGGCCGCCCTTGTAGCGGCGCAGGTACTTCTCGACGAAGTGGCGCGCCAGCGGGACGATGTCCTCCTTCCGCTCGCGGAGCGGAGGGACGCGGATCGTCACGACGTTGAGCCGGTAGTAGAGGTCCTCGCGGAAACGGCCGCCCTCGATCTCCCTCTCGAGGTCGCGGTTCGTCGCCACCACCACCCGCGCGTCCACGCGGATCGAGCGCTTGCCGCCCACCCGATAGAACTCCTCGTCCTGCAGGATCTGGAGGAGCTTCGCCTGGAGGCGCGGGTCCATCTCGCCGATCTCGTCGAGGAAGATGGTGCCCTGGTGGGCGAGCTCGAACTTGCCCGGCTTCTCCGCGTGCGCCCCGGTGAAGGCGCCCTTCTCGTGCCCGAACAGCTCGCTCTCGAGCAGCTCCGCCGGGAGCGCGGCGCAGTTGATCTTGACGAACGGCCGCTCGGCGCGGTGGCTCATGGCGTGGATGCGGCGCGCGACGACGTCCTTGCCGACGCCGCTCTCGCCCACGAGCAGCACCGGGACGTCGGTGTCGGCGACGCGGTGCGCGAGCTCCCAGACGCGCTCCATGGCGGCCGAGAGCATGATCGGCGGCGCGCCCGGGTCGGGCTCCGTCTCCGCGCTCGCCCGCGGCGCGGCGCCCGCTGGCGCGCGGCTGTCGAGCGCGCGGCGGAGCACGAGGTCGAGCTCGGCGGGATCGAAGGGCTTCGGAAGGTAGTCCGCCGCGCCGAACTTCATCGCCTTCACGACGTTCTCCGCCTCGGAGAGGCCCGACAGCACCACCACCGCCGCGCGCCCCTCGGCCTCGCGGTAGCGCCTGAGCAGCTCGAACCCGTCCATGTCCGGCATCACGAGATCCAGCAGCACCGCCTCCACCTCGGGCTGCCCCTGGAGGGCGGCGAGTCCCTCGCCGCCGGTGGCGGCGCTGCGGACCCGGTATCCCGCCGAGACGAGGTACTCGCACAGCGCAGAGCGGGTCGACTCGTCGTCCTCCACGACGAGGATGGTGGCGTTGCGATCCATCGCGGTGCGTTCCTCCGAGCTCGTCCCCTCGCGCGTGGCCGAGGGCGCCGGCAGCCGCGGCCCGGACGCTGCTGTTGTCCCGGAACGCGAAGCGTTTGCCGCCGCGGAGAAGCTGCGTTCTCTCCTCCTTTCCGGCACGTGCCCGATCGCGTCCCCGGGCGTTCCGAGCGGCGCTCGCCCGTCCGCGGCTGCCCGGGGTGACTCGACGGCGGGGCGCGCCGCGGGGAGCGTGGTGCGGATCGCTGCGCCGCGTGCCATAGAGATGCACGTGCGCCTCTCGCGTCCGCGCCTCGTGCTCCGGCTAGTCCTCCTCGTCGTCGGCGGCGCCTTCATGCTGTGGCGCGCGCTCGAGGCGCACCGTGCGGCGCGCGCGCTCGGCGGGTCCGATGGAGCGCTCGAGGGACGCGTGGCCCTCGTATGGGCCCTCGTCGGCGCGCTGGCGCTGCTCACGGCGGCCAGCGCCGCCCTGTCCCTGGGGGCACGCGCGCCCAGGAAGGCGCTGCGGCTCGGGGAGATCGGCGATGCTCGCCGTCCGGGCGAGCGATCTCAATAAATACGGCCGACCTCCGCGCCCGAGTAATAGGCTCGCAGGATGTCGCGATAGCTCTGGCCCGCCTCGGCGCGCCCCACGGCGCCCCACTGGCACATGCCGGCGCCGTGTCCCCAGCCGCCGCCGTGCAGGACCACGGCGTCGCCCTCGCGGTCGAGGACGAACATCGCGCTCGGGAGGTTCCCGAGCAGGCGACGGATGCGCAGCTCCCCTTCCACGACGGCGCGGCCGGCGTCCCCGGTGAGGACGAGCGCGCGCGCCCGGCCGGACGCGCCCCGGCTCGTGACCTCGAGGGCCCGCACGTGCCCGACGCCGAGGGCGGCCGCGAAGCCGTCGAGCTCCGCCGGCGCCAGCCGCCGCTCCCACCGGTAGCGGTCCTTGCGCACGCCGGCGGCGCGCGCGCACCACGCGGGTGGCGCCGCCGCGAGGAACGCGCGCAGCCTCGGCTCCTCGTGGAGCCCGCCCGCCCAGGGCTTCGCCGCGTCCGGCGGGAGGTCGGGGCGGCCGCGGAGGCTCGGGTTCGGCAACGTCGGCCACACGGCGTCGTTGTCCTCGCCGTGGCCGCCGCACACCGCGGAGTAGACGGCGTCCACGAGCGCGCGGTCGCCTCGGCCGAAGAGCGCCTCACCCGTGGTCGCCCGGACCGCGGCGTCCGTGGCGTCCGTCTGCGCGCCCTCGCCGCGGTAGGCCTGGCAGTGCACCTCGCTGCAGAGCACGTAGGGGTCGGTGAGGTGGCGCGTGCCGATCTGCGCGAGGACGTTCGAGCGCGCCGTCACCGCCTGCGCCTTCAGCGCCTCGCGCGGCGAGCCGGCCGGGATCTCGCTCGGGACGAGCCCACGGAGGAGCTCCTCGAGCGCGATGGCGAGCACGGCGGCGACCCTTCCCGACGAGTCGAGCGTCACGTGGAGGCGGCCGCGGTAGCTGCGATCCTCGAACGCGTGCGCGGCGTGCCCGACGTCGTGCTCGACGCGGCCGACGGTGAACCCGCGGTCGTCCGCGACCTCGACCGTGACGAGGGCGTCGCCGAGCGCGACCCGGCTCCCCGCCGCGTCGATCACCTCGAGCCGCCCCGACGGCCGCGTCACGACCTCCGTGAACGTACCCGTGCGGCCGCCGTACTGCGCGAGCGCCTCCTCCGCGAAGTCGCGCGCGAACCCCTCGCTGCCGTCCCCGTCGGCGATGAGGACGACCCTCCGGTTGTCCACCACCCGTCCCGCGATCCCGTAGACGCTCCCGGTGATGCGCTGGCGAACGCTCACGCCCCGCTCCGTCCAGAGGCGGCGCGTCGTCTCGAGCCGGCGCCGATCGGCGAAGAGCGCGTCGCCGAGGAGAGGATAGTGCGCGAGGGCGGCGGGGAGCGCGTCGTGCGCGCGGACGCGGAATGTCTCTCCGGCGGGGATCTCGACCACCGCGCCGCCGCGGGCGCGGAGCCGCGCGCGACCCCTGGCGCGGAACGCGATCTCGGCCTGGCCTTCCATGAGCCGGACGGTGACCAGCGGCGCGCCACCCGCCGCGAAGTTGAGGCGGTGGCTCCAGAGGAGGTCGAGCGGGTCGTCCGGCTCGCGGCGGAGCGGCTGCTGGAGCTGCTCGGGCGGCGGCAGGGGGGATGGGAGGGGGTCGGGGGTCGCGCTCG
>DASWDS010000547.1:0-10650 GCA_036395165.1 Anaeromyxobacteraceae bacterium
TCATCCACGGGGAGCAGGACGAGTGGACGAGCCCCGACCACTCGCGCCGCGTTTACGAGGCGCTCGCCTGCGAGAAGCGGCTCATCATCGTGCCCGGCGCGCACCACACCCGGGAGCTGACACCGTCGGTCTGGCCGGAGCTCGAGGCATGGCTCGACGCCCGGTCGGCGGCGGCGGCCCGCCCTCCATCGTAGGCGACCCTGGAAAGACGCTGCCCTCCGGACCCGCCTCACGATAATGGGTGAATGGTACGCGCGTGGCTCGCGCGGCGGTGCGGGATCGGTTCGGCGCTCTGCGTCGCCTTCGTGCTGGTGGCGTGCATCCCCGCGACGATCGTCTCGCACGCGATCATCATGCCCGGGCGCGTGTGGACGGCGGGACGCCCTTCCCTGCCCGCCGACGACGTCACGTTCGACGGCGCGGGCGTGACGCTCCGGGGCTGGCTGTTCCGCACCCCCGCCGCCCGCAAGGGCACGGTCGTGTTCCTCCACGGCGCCGCCCACAACCGCGCCGCCGGGCTCCCCGTCTACCAGCACCTCGTGCCGCTCGGCTGGGACGTCCTCGCCTACGACAACCGCGGCCAGGGCGACAGCGGCGGAGACGCCATGACGTACGGCTACTTCGAGAAGAAGGACGTCGTGCGGGCGCTCGACTTCCTCGGCGCGGACCACGTCATCCTCGTCGGCGTCTCCGGCGGCGGCGCGGTCGCGCTGCAGGCGGCGGCCGACGATCCGCGCATCGCGGGCGTCGTGGCGGTCGGCACGTTCACCGATCTGTGGAGCATCGCGCGCGAGCGGATGCCGTGGTGGGCGGGCGACCGGGGGCTCGCGGAAGGGCTCGCCCTCGCCGAGCGCCGCGGGCGCTTCCGCGTCTCCGCCGTGAGCCCGCTGCAGGCCGCCCGCCGCGTCCACGTCCCGGTGCTCATCCTGCACGGCGAGAAGGACGAGTGGGTGAGCCCGGAGCACGCGCGCCGCCTGTATGAGGCGCTCGCCGGCCCGAAGCAGCTCTTCATCATCCCGGGGTCGAAGCACGTCCCCGAGCCCACGCCCGAGCTGTGGAGCGTCGTCGATCGTTGGCTCGAGGATTTCAGCGCGGGCAGGCTCACCGCCGAGGCGCCCCGCTCGTAGCCCTCTGTCTCGGCGCTGATACGGCTGTGACGCACTGCGGCGCAAATTCTGCTGTACCGTTACAACCCCAATTGGGTATACGTCGGATCAATTCTCTTGTCGGCCAACTTGTGGTTTTTTGTGCGTCCCCCGCGGTGCCGAACGAAATGGACGCACCAGTCAACCCCGTCGAAGGCAGGAGCCCCCGCGCATGAGTGTCACCACGAAGGACGTGGTCATCGGCCCCGGCCCGTCCGGTCTAGCCCTGTTCTGGATGAGCTCCGTCGGCAAGAAGGTGCTGATGGCCCTGTCCGGGATCATCCTCTTCGCGTACGTCATCGCCCACATGCTCGGCAACATGCAGCTCTACGCCGGCAGCGAGCTCATCAACAACTACGCGAAGTTCCTCCACTCCAACCCCACCGTCCTCTGGATCGCCCGGATCGTCCTCCTGGCGGCGGTCGGCGTGCATGCCATCGCCGGCGTCCAGCTCTGGTTCCGGAAGCGTGAGGCGCGCCCCATCGCCTACCGCACGAAGGAGGTCATCCAGGCCAGCGCGGCGTCGCGCACGATGATCATCAGTGGCGTCGCCATCGCCGCGTTCGTCGTCTACCACGTGCTCGACCTCACGGTCGGCGTGGCGCGGCGCGCGCCGTACGAGGAGCTGAACCCCGCGTTCAACGTCACGCAGGGCTTCATGTATGCCCCCGCGGCAATCGCGTACATCATCGCGATGGTCGGCCTCGGGTTCCACCTCTGGCACGGCGTCTACTCCATGTTCGGCTCGCTCGGCCTCACGCACCCGCGCTACACGCCGGGCGTGAAGCGGTTCGCCGCGCTGGCCGCGACGCTCATCGCCCTCGCCAATATCTCCATCCCCGTGGCCGTCCTCACGGGCCTCGTCCACGGCTAGGAGAGCCATGTCCCTGAATTCGAGAATTCCTGCTGGACCGCTCGAGAAGAAGTGGACCGAGCGTAAAGACCACATGAAGCTGGTGAACCCCGCGAACAAGCGGAAGTACACCGTCATCGTGGTCGGCACCGGGCTCGCGGGCGGCGCCGCCGCCGCGAGCCTCGGCGAGCTCGGCTACAACGTCCTGAACTTCTGCTTCCAGGACACGCCGCGCCGCGCCCACTCGATCGCCGCCCAGGGCGGCATCAACGCCGCGAAGAACTACCAGAACGACGGCGACTCCGTGTACCGCCTGTTCTACGACACCATCAAGGGCGGCGACTTCCGCGCCCGCGAGGCGAACGTCTACCGCCTCGCCGAGGTGTCGGTGAACATCATCGACCAGTGCGCCGCGCAGGGCGTCCCCTTCGGCCGCGAGTACGGCGGCGCGCTGGCGAACCGGTCGTTCGGCGGCGCGCAGGTGTCCCGCACCTTCTACGCGCGCGGCCAGACCGGCCAGCAGCTGCTCCTCGGGGCCTACCAGGCCCTGGAGCGGCAGGTCGCGGCGGGGCAGGTGAAGATGTTCTCGCGCCACGAGATGCTCGACGTCGTGCTCATCGACGGCCGCGCCCGCGGCATCGTCGTGCGCAACCTCGAGACGGGCGCCATCCAGTCGTTCGTGGGCGACGCGGTCGTGCTCGCCACCGGCGGGTACGGCAACGTCTTCTACCTGTCGACGAACGCCAAGGGCTCGAACTGCAGCGCCATCTGGCGCGCGCACCGGCGGGGCGCCTTCTTCGCGAACCCCTGCTACACGCAGATCCACCCGACCTGCATCCCGCGGTCGGGCGACTACCAGTCGAAGCTGACGCTCATGTCCGAGTCGCTCCGCAACGACGGGCGCGTGTGGGTGCCGAAGAAGAAGGGCGACACCCGGTCGCCCAACCAGATCCCCGAGGACGAGCGCGACTACTACCTGGAGCGCGTCTATCCCTCGTACGGCAACCTGGCCCCGCGCGACGTCTCCTCGCGCCAGGCCAAGTACCGCTGCGACGAGGGGCTCGGGGTCGGCCCCGGCGGCCTGGGCGTCTACCTCGACTTCGCCGACGCCATCAAGCGGCTCGGCAAGCAGGTCATCGCGGAGCGCTACGGCAACCTGTTCGAGATGTACCAGCGGATCACGGGCGAGGATCCGTACACGGTGCCGATGCGCATCTACCCGGCCGTCCACTACGCGATGGGCGGGCTCTGGGTCGACTACGACCTGATGAGCAACCTGCCCGGGCTCTTCGTGGGTGGAGAGGCCAACTTCTCCGACCACGGCGCGAACCGGCTCGGCGCGTCGGCCCTGATGCAGGGGCTGGCCGACGGGTACTTCATCCTGCCGCTCACGGTGGGTGACTACATCGCGTCGGGCGGCATCGCCAAGGCCGACACGAACCACGCCGCGTTCAAGGAGGCCGAGCGCGAGGCGAAGGCGCGGCTCGACACGCTGCTCAGCGTGAACGGCACCCGCACCGCCGACTCGTACTGGAAGGAGCTCGGCAACATCCTGTGGGAGGACTGTGGGATGGCGCGCTCGAAGCAGAGCCTCGAGCACGCGCTCTCCAAGATCCCGCCGCTGCGCGAGGAGTACTGGAAGAACGTGAAGGTCCTCGGCGCGGGCAACGACCTGAACCAGGAGCTGGAGAAGGCGAACCGGGTGGCGGACTTCCTCGAGTTCGCAGAGCTCCTGTGCACGGACGCGCTCCACCGGAACGAGTCCTGCGGCGGGCACTTCCGCACCGAGTACCAGACGCCGGACGGCGAGGCGCAGCGCAACGACGCGGAGTACGCGTACGCGGCGGCGTGGGAGTGGAAGGGCGAGAAGCAGAGGCCGGAGCTCCACAAGGAGCCCCTCGTGTTCGAGAACATCAAGCTTGCCACCCGGAGCTACAAGTGAGCGGAATGAAACTCACCCTCGACATCTGGCGGCAGAAGAACGCGTCGGATCCGGGCCGGTTCGTCCGGTACCAGGTCACGGCCACCGAGCACATGTCGTTCCTCGAGATGCTGGACGTGCTGAACCAGGATCTCATCATGAAGGGCGAGGAGCCGGTCGCGTTCGACTCGGACTGCCGCGAAGGCATCTGCGGCATGTGCGGGTTCGTCATCAACGGCTCGCCGCACGGGCCGGTGCACGGCGGCACCGTCTGCCAGCTGCACATGCGCTCCTTCAAGGACGGTGACGCCCTCACGCTCGAGCCGTGGCGCGCGAAGGCGTTCCCCATCCTGAAGGACCTGGTGGTGAACCGGAGCGCGTTCGACCGCATCATCCAGGCGGGCGGCTACATCTCGACCCGCACCGGCAGCGCGCCGGAGGCGAACTCGATCCTGGTGCCCAAGGAGGCGGCGGACCGCGCCATGGAGGCGGCGGCCTGCATCGGCTGCGCGGCCTGCGTGGCGGCCTGCCCGAACGCTTCGGCGGCGCTCTTCACGGGCGCGAAGGTCACGCACCTCGGCGTCCTGCCGCAGGGCCAGCCGGAGCGGTACGACCGCGTGCTCGGGATGGTGCAGCAGAACACCGTCGAGGGCTTCGGCCACTGCACGCTCATGGGCGAGTGCGAGGCGGTCTGCCCCGCGCACGTGCCGCTCGAGGTGATCCCGCAGATGAACAAGGACTTCTTCAAGGCGAGCTTCACCAAGCGCCCGCAGAAGGCCGCCGCGGGCGGCGCGTAGAGCCTCCGCTCTCGCAGCCAGTCAGCTTCGGCGCCACCCGGCACTCCCGGGTGGCGCTTTCATTTTCCGGGGTCGCGGTCGGGGCCGGCATCGGGCGCCGGGTCACAGCGCGCCCCCCGTCCGCTCCGCCACGACAGCCTCGTAGACCGCCTCGTACCTCCTCCTCATCTGCCCCACCCCGAACTCCCGCTCCACGACCGCCCTCCCCGCCTCGCCCATGCGGCGAGCGAGCGCGGCTTCGCCCAGGAGCGCGACGATGCGGCGCGCGAGCCCGGCGGGCGAGCGGGGCGGCACGAGGAAGCCGCTCACGCCGTCGCGCACGAGCTCGGGGTTGCCGCCCACGGCGGTCGCGACCACGGGGAGCCGCGCCGCCATCGCCTCCAGGACCGCGTTCGAGATCCCCTCGGCGTGGCTCGCGGAGATCGCCACCGCCGATCGCGCGAGCAGCGACGGGACGTCTCGGCGGTGGCCGGCGAACGTGACGTGCTCCGCGATCCCCAGCTCGCGGGCGAGCCGCTCCAGCTCGGGGCGCCGCGCGCCGTCGCCGACCAGCAGCAAGCGCGCGCCCGGCACCTCGCGCAGCACGCCGGCCATGGCGCGGAGGAGGTCCTCGTGGCCCTTCACCGGGTGGTGCATGTTGGCGACCTGGACCACGGCGCCGTCGAGCGCTCCGCCGGGCCGGGACGCCGCCGCGTCGAAGGCGGCGACGTCGACGCCGTTCCGCACGAGCGCGATCCGCTCCGCCGGGACGCCGTCCGCGAGGCAGGCGTCGCGGATCGCGAGCGCGTTCACGATCACGCGGGCGGCGGCGCGCGAGACGACGGCGAGCGCCCGGCGCCGCGGCGCGTCGAGGACGTGGCCGAGGTCCACCCGCGTCACGACGACCGGAACGCCGGCGAGGCGTCCGGCGATCGTGCCGAGGACGTTCGTGTGGAAGTCGTTCGCGTGGACGAGCGCCACGCGCTCGCGCCGCAGCTCGACGGCGAGGCGCGCCACGCGCCACGCCGTCCGCGGCCGGAACACCTTCCGGACGTCGAGACTCCGGGGCGCGACGCCGAGGCGCGCCAGGTCCTCCAGGTGCTCGCCCTCGAGCCGGAGGCAGCGCACGAGCGGCTGCCAGCGGCTCCGGTCCAGCGTGGCGAGGTGCAGGACCGTCTGCCGCTCCTGTCCTCCGAGGAGGAATCGGTTCTGGAAGACGAGCACCTTCGAGCGCACGCCTCACCCCGCGGCGCCTTCGTCCGTGAGCCGCGCGCGGAGCCGCGCCTGCGCGACGACCGCGACCGCCACCGCGAACGCCGCGTACAGGTTGAACGACCGCGAGTAGCCGTTCACGAGCTCGCAGACGAGATAGCCCACGAGCCCGGCGAGGACGGCGCGCGCCTCGACGCCGCCGGCGGCGTCGCGCCCCGCCTGCCAGACCCGGAGCGAGAGCCAGACGCAGAAGATGGCGAAGAGCGTGAGGGCGAGGGCGCCCATCTCGCCGAGGATCTCCATGAAGATGTTGTGCGCGATGAGGTGCTGGCCGCCCGCAGAGAGGGGCGCGAAGCGCTCCCACGCGTCGAGGAACGCGCCCGCGCCGACGCCGGTGAGCGGCCGCTCCGCCACGATCACCTTCAGCATCTCGTACGCGTGCTCGCGTCCGGCGAAGGACGCGTCCTCCTCGTAGTCCGCGATGGAGCTGGAGCGCGTCCAGAAGCTCTGCGGCGCCAGCGCGACGAGCGCGACGAGCGCCGCCGCGGCGAGGGCGAGCCCACGGCCCTTCCTGCGCCCGCGCGCGAGCGTGAGCCCGAGCGCCACGGCGAGCGCGACCGTGCCGGAGCGCGAGTGCGTGAGCACGATGGCGGCGACGTTGGCGGCCGCCGCGAAGCCGAGCAGGGCCTTGAGCCAGGGCCGCCTCACGCTGCCCGCCATGCCGAGCGCGATCGGGAGCATCAGCACGAGGCCCATGGCGAGCCGGTTCGGGTCCGCGTAGTTGCCCCGCCACGCGGTGC
Organism: Anaeromyxobacteraceae bacterium; assembly: GCA_036395165.1. Lineage (GTDB taxonomy): Bacteria > Myxococcota > Myxococcia > Myxococcales > Anaeromyxobacteraceae > Anaeromyxobacter_A. The sequence continues at coordinate 6,708 of DASWDS010000547.1, forward strand.
GGTAGCCCTCGACGAGGTTGTCGCCGTCGATCCAGCGCTGGATGGCGCCCAGCGAGGGCGCCAGCGTCGCGAGCGCGCCGACGACGAGGAACCTGCGCAGGCGCCCCGGGGTGTCGAGCGCGTTGAGCAGCGCCAGGTACACCACCAGCAGCTTGCCCATGTCGTAGACCGCGTCGATCGTGCGCGGGGGCGAGATCGTCCAGGTGAGCGAGAGCGGCACGATGGCGGCGTAGGCCAGCAGGAACGCGGCCGGGCGCCCGCCGAGGCGCAGCCGCTCGCCCGAGGTGACGCGCCGCATGAGCACCGCGAAGGCGCACAGGGCCGACGTGACCACGCCGAGGCGCGCCCGCTCGAACACCTCCGGCCAGTAGAACGCGGGGCTCGCGTACAGGTTCGCGATGAAGGCGAGGGCCGCCGCGGAGGCGAGCCGCCCCCACCGGTCCGCCGCCTGCGACAGGCCCGCGCCGCGCGCGTCGGCCGGGGGCGCGAACGCCCCGAGGTGCAGCTCGCCTTGCATGCCGCCTCCCATCACGCCGCCCTGCGCCCGTCCAGGAGCGCCGCCACGTGTCCCCGGATCTCCTCCACCTTCACGTCCCACGACTCGCCGCGGACGAGCTCGGACCGCTCCCGCCGCGGTCCGCCCTGCGCCAGCGCGCGCCCGACCTCGGCCACGAACTCGGCGCGGGAGCGCGCGATGGTGCAGCCGGGCACGACGCGCAGCTCGGGCAGGTCGGTGCAGACGTTCGGCAGCCCCGCGGCAACATACTCGCGCGCCTTGAGCGGGCTCGACGCGAGCGCGAGCGCGTTCAGGCGGAAGGGCGTGAGCGCGACGTCGAAGCCGCGGCAGTAACCCGGCAGGAGCGCGTAGGGCCTGCGCCCCAGGACGTGGACGTTCGCGGCGCCCGCCAACGCCGCCAGCGGGGTCACGACCTCTCCCAGCAGCGCCACCGAGGCGCGCGGGTAGGTTTCGGCGACGGCGCGCACGAGCTCCAGGTCGACCCAGTCCGCGACCAGGCCGAAGAAGCCGATGACCGGGCGCCGCAGCGCCGCCAGGTCCTCCGGGATGGGCGTCCGCGGGTCGAGCGCCCGCGCGAAGTGGGCGTGGTCGACGCCGTGGCGGACGAGGGCGGCGCGCGGGTTCACTCGCGACTTCGAGGCGAGGAGCGCCTCGGAGCTCGTGAGCACCAGGTCCGCCTTGAGCAGGAGGTCGTGCTCGAGCCGCGCCACGTGCGCGCTCGCGTCGGTGAAGGCGGAGAACTCGTCCACCACGTGGTAGAGGACGACGTCCTCGCCGAGCGTGCCGGCGATGGGGGCGGCGCTGGGCAGGAACGACCACGAGATGGGGCGCGTCATCCCGAGCCGCCGCATGGCGCGCAGCACCTGGGACCGGACCACGATCCGGTTCACGGCGCGGACCGCGTCGGTGCCGTAGCCCGGGACGTAGAGCGGCGCGAGCACGTGCAGGTTCGCCTCGACCTCGCGCAGGCCGGCCGCCGCGTCGCGCAGCTTCCGCAGGGCGCGCCGCGCATCGCGGCAGGTCGGGCGCGGCGTCCGGTTCCCGAGCGAGTTCACCCACAGGACGCGGTTCTCGCGCGCCAGGATCCGCATGATGTGCGTCTTCGAGAGGGGCACGCCGTCCCAGTCGTTCGAGAAGCAGACGATGTCCCTGCCCGAGAGGGCCTTCACGGCGACGAGCATGGGATCTCGCCCAGCCCGCCGCGATCGCCCGCCGCGGGGCGCTCGCCGGCGAGCGACCGGTAGATGTCGAGGAGCGCCTCGAACGGATCGCGCACGGACAGCGTCCGCTCCACCGGAGCGGCCGGCGGGAGGCGCGTCACCTCGAGCATGGCCGCGGCCAGCGCCCCGGCGTCGCCCGCGGGGAAGAGGAGGCAGCCGGGAGGGCGGTGCCCGACGGCGCTCGCCACGACGGGGCGGCCGAGCGAGAGCGCCTCGCGCACGCTCACCGCGTCGCCGTCGCCGCGCGTCGGGCGGACGAAGACGTCCGAGGCCGCCATGACCCCGAGCGCCGCCGCGTGGTCGATCTCGCCGAGCGCGAGGACGCCGCCGCGCAGCCCCACCGTCGCGCTCGGGCCGCGGTCCGACCCGGGGCCGAACACGACCAGCCCCGCCCTCGGCTCGCGCGCGCGCAGGGCCGCGAACGCGGCGAGGAGCAGGTCCTCGCCATAGGTGGACCCGGGCGCGATGGCCGCGGCGAAGAGCGGCGCACGCGCCTCCCGCAGCGCCGCGAAGCGCCGCGGGGGCGCCCCGGGCGCGACCCCCGCGGCGAGGAACGCCGGGATGACCGCGATCCGCTCCGCCGGGACGCCGCACCCCTCGACGGCCGCGGCGACCTCGGCGCTCACCGCGATCACCTGGCCGAAGCGCGCGCAGATCGCGCGCACTCCCTCGCGCCGGTCGGCGCGCCCGGCGAGGTACGCGGGGCACAGGCCGGAGTGGAGCGTGAGCACGGGCGGGGGCGCCGCGGCGAGGCGCGCGCGCGAGGCGGCGAGCGCGACGAGCCACGACTTCGGGTTGGCGCCGTTCGTGTGGACGTGGAGGAGGCGCCGCTCCGCCGCCGCCGCCGCGAGCGCCGCCCCGTACCGCACCGCGCCCCGCGCCGGCGCGACGCCCGCTCCGTCGTGATCGCCGCGGCCGATGTCGAGCACGCGCACGTCCACGCCGCGCGCGCGCAGCGCGCGCTGCAGCGCCGCCACATGGACCGAGACGCCGCCGAACGGCGGGGGGTAGTTGCCGACGAGCGCGACCTTCATCCTCCGAGCCTCCTCCTCGATCCGGTCTCGACCGCGACCCGCGATCTCACCCGAGGGCCGACGGGCCCCCGGCGCCTCAACCCGCCACCCGCTCCGGCGCGGGCTCCTCCTCGCCCTCGCGGTCGGGCCGTTCCCCCGCCACGGGACGCTGCCAGCCCAGCGCGCCGAACACGCCGTCGAGGTTGCACGCCGCGAGCGCCGCGCTGTACTGCGTCGCGCCCAGCGTGCTGTTCTCCCAGAGGGTCTTGCGCTTCAGCGTGAAGAGGTCGCCGCGGCGCCGGTTCTCCAGGTCCTCGGTGGTGACGGCGGAGGTGAAGCCGGCGTCGGCGACGGCGCGCCGGATCCGCGCCGTGTAGTAGCCGTTCGGGTACGCGAAGTGGCGCGGCGGCTCCCCGAGGCGGGCTGCGATCTCCTGCCGGCAGCCCTCGATCTCGGGCCTCGCCCTGGAGAGCGCGACGTTCGCGAGCGCCACGTGGTGCACCGTGTGGCCGCCCACGTCCACCCCGGCCGCCCGCAGCGCCCGCAGCTCCTCCCAGGTCATGAGCCGCGTCGCGGGGGGCAGGTCCTGCTCGCACATCCCGAGCCGCCGCTCGAGCGCGGCGGCGACCTCCGAGAGCTGGTCGTGCGAGAGCCGCGCGATGAGGTGGTCGAGCGTGGACCCCGCGCCCTCGCCCGCGCAGGCGTCGAGCAGCGCCTGGAGATCGGGCGCGAGGCCCGCCGCCTGCGGGAGGAGCCGGCGCCGCTGCAGCTCGGCGAGGGCCGCGAAGAGCCGGTCGTGCAGCAGCCGGTGGGCCGTCCCGATGTAGCCGCTCGGCACGTACACGATCGCGGGGATGCGCAGGTCGCGGAGCACGGGGAGCGCGTCCTCGTGGACGCCCACGTACCCGTCGTCGAAGGTGATCACCGCCACGTCCGGGACGCGGCCGCGCCTCGGCGGCGGCGAGGGGGGCGCGCAGAGGCGCCGGCACGCCTCGTCGAGCGAGACGATCTCGCGCTCGCGGGCGAGCTGCTGCAGCTGCCGCCGCAGCGTCGCCGTCGAGACGAGGAGCGACGGCAGCACCTGACGCGCCGCCTGGCCGAAGTCCGGGACGGGCAGGTGATAGGAGAGGATGAGGACCCGCGCCCCGCCCGCGACCCGGCGCGCGACCGACTGGACGACCCACCGCGCCCCG
>DASWDS010000548.1:0-8870 GCA_036395165.1 Anaeromyxobacteraceae bacterium
GCGGTGGGGGGTCTGGGGGGAGCTGCGCTCGCTCCCCCCAGCTGAGGTCGAGCTACGCGAAAGCGCAGCTCGACCGGAAATCGCTCTGACTCGCCGAGAACTGCGTTTGCGAGCACGAGAAACGGCGAAAGGCGAGTCTGACGACTCAGCCCCGCACCGCCGCCGCGACCTCGCCCGCGCTCTGGACCCGATCGCGCGGCTCCTTCGCGAGGAGCTGCTCGGCGAGGCGCGCCAGCCCTGGGTCCGCGCCGGGGTTCGCGCCCTGCGCCGGAGGAGGGGGACGCCGGACGATCTCGTCGAGCAGCTCGGCCGGGCGGCGCGCCATGAAGGGCGGACGCCCGCAGAGCAGCTCATAGAGGATGACGCCGAGGCTGTAGAGGTCGGCGCGGTGGTCCACCGTCTCGCCGCGCGCCTGCTCCGGCGCCATGTAGCGGTAGGTGCCGACGACCTTGCCGTGCTGCGTGAGATGGGCTGCGTCGCTCGCGAGCTTCACGAGCCCGAAGTCCATGAGCCGCACGCGCCGCGCGTCGTCGACCATGATGTTCGACGGCTTCAGGTCGCGGTGGACGAGCCCACGCCCGTGAATGTACGCGAGCCCGTCGCAGACCTGCACGAGCGCGTCCCGGAGCCGAGTCATCCTGCCGCGCCCATTGAGGCGCTCGAGGAGGGCGGGCGGGGTGGGCCGCGCGTCGGCCAGCGACGGCCCGGCGTGGACGTCGTCCGGCGCCGCCCGCGAGGGGGTCCGCGGGCCGGGCGGGTCCGTCTCCGGCTCCTCCATGAGCGCCGCAAAGGCTCGGATGGCCTCGGCGCCCGCCGGGCGCTCCTCCGTGCCGGGGAGGATGCTGCCCGTCTCGGGCTCGTCGGACCACGCCTCCAGGTCGAATCCGCGCGGCGACGTCGAGACGGCGGGGCGCGTCAGGTACGGCGCGTCGTCCAGCGCGGGGGAGAGGTAGCTGCGCAGATCGAGCCCCTCGACGAGCTCCATCGCGAGGTACGAGTAGCCCTCGTACACGCCCGCCTCGAACACGCGCACGACGTTCGGGTGGTCGAGGTCCCGCAGCGCCTCGAACTCGCGGGCGAGGCGGCGAGCGGTGGTGGGGTCGCACGCGGGGGGCGGCCCGAGTAGCTTCACCGCCACCTCCTTGCCGGTGACGCGGTGGCGGGCGCGGTAGACCGTCCCGATCCCACCGCGCCCGATCACCGATTGCACGTCGTAGGGACCGACGGTTCGGGGAGGCACCCATCGAGCATACGAGCCGGCGTGGGGCCCGGCAACCGCGGCTCGGACCGGCCGCGGCGCTGCTCGCCTCGGCCCCTCCGGCGTGCTATGAGCGCCGCTTGATGGACAGGACGCTGATCGAGACCCTGCGGGAGAGGGTGCGCGCGCGCCCTCTGCCGCGTCACCTCGCCATCATCATGGACGGAAACGGCCGCTGGGCGGAGGCGCGCGGCCTGCCGCGCATCGCGGGCCACCGCGAGGGGTCGGAGTCGGTGCGCGACGTCACGCGCGAGGCGCGCCGGGTCGGGCTGGAGGCGCTCACGCTCTACGCCTTCAGCGCTCAGAACTGGGCGCGGCCGCCGGACGAGGTGGCGGCGCTCATGCAGCTCCTCGCGGACTTCCTCGACTCCGAGCGCGCCGAGATCATGGACAACGCTGTCCGGCTGAACGCCATCGGCGAGCTGGAGCGGCTGCCCTGCTTCGTGCGCGAGCGCCTCGACCGGCTGCGCCGCGACTCGGCGGGGAACGGCGGGATGGTCCTCACGCTCGCGCTCTCCTACGACGCGCGCGAGGAGATCGCGCATGCGGCGCGCCGAGCGGCGCAGGCGGCGGGCGGCGCCGCGTTCGGTGCCGCCGAGATCGAGGCGGGGCTCTTCACCGCGGGCCTCCCCGAGCTCGACCTCCTGGTGCGGACGAGCGGCGAGCGCCGCATCTCGAACTTTCTCCTCTGGCAGTGCGCCTACGCGGAGCTCGCCTTCTCGGACGTGCTCTGGCCCGACTTCCGCGAGCTGGAGCTGCTGCAGGTGATCGCCGACTTCCAGAGCCGCGAGCGGCGCTTCGGGCTCACCGGCGCCCAGGTGGCCGCGCGGCCGCGCACCCCATGAACCACGGCAGCGGCCAGCCCAAGCCCAGCAACCTCGCGCTGCGGGTCGGCTCGGCCCTCCTGCTCTTTCCACTCCTCGTGTGGGTGACCTGGGTGGGCGGCCTGCCCTTCACGCTCGTGATGGCCGGCGCGTCGGCCGTGGCCGCCCTCGAGCTCACGGGCCTCTTCACGCCCCTCGGGCTCCCGGAGATGTTCGGGGTGTTCGTGGCGGGCCTCTTGCCGCTCGCGCCCTGGTGGGCGGCGCACGACGCCGCGCACGCGCTGCCTTCCTCCATCCCCATCCTGCTCGCCGTGGCGGCGATGGCGCTGCTCGTCCTGAACCTCTTCCGGCCCGGGCCCATCGAGGGCGCGCCCCAGCGGGTGGCCGCCTCGGCGCTCGCGTGGCTCTACTGCGGCGTGCTCATCGCGACGGTGGTGGGCCTCCGCGTCCAGTTCGGGTTCGCGTGGGTCATCCTCGCGTTCGTGGTGACCTGGCTCAACGACACGCTCGCCTACTTCGGCGGCCGCTTCTTCGGCAGGACGCCCTTCTACCCCAAGGTCTCACCCAAGAAGACCTGGGAGGGCTTCGCGGGCGGCGTCGTGGGGAGCGTCGTCGGGGCCCTCCTCAACAAGGCCGTGTTCCTGGTCATCCCGCAGCCCGCCGGGGAGACGTTCCAGCTCTCCTGGTGGGGCTGCGTCGGGCTCGGCCTGGGCGCGTCGGTGCTCGGCCCGCTCGGCGACCTCGCCGAGTCGATGCTGAAGCGCGCCGCGGGCGTGAAGGACTCGGGCAAGCTCATCCCGGGGCACGGCGGGCTGCTCGACCGCATCGACGCGCTGCTCTTCGTCGCGCCGTGGATCTATCTGTGGGCCACCCTCGGGCGGTAGAGTCCCGCGCATGAAGCAGCTCGCCATCCTCGGCTCGACCGGCTCGATCGGCGTACAGGCGCTCGACGTCGTCGCCCGCGCGCCCGGACGCTTCGAGGTGACCGCGCTCGCGGCGGGCAAGAACGCCGAGCGCGCCGCGGAGCAGGTGCGCCGCTTCCGCCCGCGGGTCGTGGCCATGTCCGACCGCTCCGCCGCGCGCAAGCTCCGCGAGCTCCTGGGCCGGGACGCGCCCGAGATCCTCGAGGGCGACGAGGGGGTGGCCGCCGCCGCCGCGCTCCCCGACGTGGACCTCGTCCTCGCCGCCATCGCCGGGGGCGCCGGCCTGCGCTCCACCGCCGCCGCGATCGAGGCGGGGAAGGCCGTCGGCCTCGCCAACAAGGAGTCGATGGTGTTGGCGGGCGAGCTGCTCATGGCTCGCGCGGCCGCGCGCGGCGTCACCATCCTGCCCGTCGACAGCGAGCACAGCGCCATCTTCCAGTCGCTCGCAGGGCACGACCGCGCGCACGTCCGCAGGCTCCTGCTCACCGCGTCGGGCGGGCCGCTCCGGACCGTCGGGGCGCGCGAGCTCGCCGACGTGACGCCGGCGCGCGCGCTCAAGCACCCGAACTGGTCGATGGGCGACAAGATCACCATCGACTCCGCGACCCTCATGAACAGGGGCCTCGAGGTGATCGAGGCGCGCTGGCTCTTCGACATCGACCCGCGCCGGATCGACATCGTCGTCCACCCCGAGTCGATCGTGCACTCGATGGTCGAGTACGTGGACGGCTCGGTCGTCGCGCAGCTCGGCGTCTCCGACATGCGCGGACCCATCAGCTACGCGCTCGCGTTCCCGGAGCGGCTCCGGCTCGACCTGCCGCCGCTCGACCTCTCGCGCCTCGGCCGGCTCACGTTCGAGCCGCCCGATCCCGTGCGCTTCCCCGCGTTCACGCTCGCCTACCGCGCGCTCGAGATGGGCGGCACCGCCCCGGCCGTGCTGTCCGGCGCGGACGAGGCCGCGGTGGCGGCGTTCCTCGCCGGCCGCTGCGGCTTCACGCGCATCGCGCAGGTGTGCGAGGAGGTGCTCGAGGCGCACGTGGTCGAGCCGCTCCGGTCGGTGGAGCAGGCGCTGGCCGCGAGCGACTGGGGGCGGAGCGAGGCCGAGGGGCGCGTGTCCCGCTGACCTCCTGGGCCATGGCCGGGGCGCGGGCGTGCGGCGGCGCCCGATCGCCGTCATTATGACCGCACGGGGCCGTGGGACCGCTCGCCCGCAACCGCCTCGCGACCACGCATGCCCACCGACTTCCTCCTCAAGACCGGCTCCATCGTCCTCCTCCTGGGCGGCCTCATCTTCGTCCACGAGCTCGGGCACTTCATCGCGGCGAAGCTGCTCGGGGTGAAGGTGCTGCGCTTCTCGATCGGCTTCGGCCCGCGACTCTTCGGGGTCCACCGCGGCGAGACCGAGTACCGCGTCGCCGCGCTCCCGCTCGGCGGGTACGTGAAGATGGCGGGCGACGACCCGAGCGAGGAGCTGGCGCCCCAGGACCGCGGCCGCGGCTTCCTCGAGCAGCAGCCCTGGCGCAGGTTCGTCATCGCCGCCGCGGGCCCGGGGATGAACCTCCTCTTCCCGGCGCTCATCTACTTCGCCATCGGCCTCGCGCAGAATGGCAAGCTCATGGAGGGGCCGCGCGTCGGCTCGATCGCGCCCGGATCGCCGGCCGAGCAGGCCGGGCTCGAGCCGGGGGACCGGATCCTCTCCGTCGCCGAGCCTGGCGGCGCGCCGCGGCCCGTGCGCTACTTCCTCGATCTGCGCGAGCTGGTGTCGCCCCACCCGGGCGAGCCGCTCTCGTTCGAGATCGAGCGCGACGGCAGGCGCCTGCCGCCGCTCACCATCACCCCGAGCCACGAGACCGAGGTGAACCCGATAGAGACGAGGGTGCGCGGCGTCATCGGCGTCACGCCTGCCTACTCGGCGGCGGTGGTGGCACCGGTCGCGCCCGGCGCGGCGGGGCCGCTCCAGCCCTTCGACCTCGTCGTGAGCGCCGGCGGGAAGAAGGTGGCGCACGCGGGCGAGCTCCGGCGGGCGCTCGACGCGGTGCGCTGCGGGCCCATCGACCTCGAGGTCGTGCGCGAGCAGCCGGTGACGCTCCCGGGCGCGGCGCTCTCGACGTACGCGACGCTCCCGCTGCGCGCGGTGCCCACCTGCGCCGGCGGCAAGGCCACCGTCGCCCTCGCCGATCCCGGCATCGCGACCTTCGTCGCGGCCGTCGCGCCGGGCAGCCCGGCCGAGAAGGCGGGGCTCCGCCGCGGCGACGCGATCGCGGCCGTGAACGGCCACCGCGTGCGCTCGTTCCGCGACATCAACCAGCGGTCGAGCGACTTCAAGCCCGGCGAGCCCGTCGCGCTCGCGCTCGCCGACGGCCGCGTTGTGACGCTCGTCCCGGCGGAGCAACCCGAGGTGGACGACCTCACGCGCGAGACGCGCCGGCGGCTCGTCCTCGGGTTCTTCCCGGACCAGCGCACCATCGTCGAGCCGGCCGCGCTCGTGGTGGAGCGCGTGCAGCTGCGCATCGGCCCCGTGGAGGCTGCGCGCGCGGCCATGAGCAACCTGACGGAGGTGGTGCGGCTCACCGTGCTCGGCATCGGCGGTATCATGACGGGCAAGATCAGCTTCAAGACCGTCGGCGGGCCGATCATGCTCTTCTCCATCGCGGCCCAGGCGGCCGAGGAGGGCATCGAGAGCTTCCTCTTCAAGATGGCGCTCATCAGCGTGAACCTCGGCCTCATGAACCTCCTGCCCATCCCGGTGCTCGACGGCGGTCACCTCGCCGCCTGCCTGGTGGAGGGCGTCACGCGCCGGCCGCTCTCGATCCGTGCCCGCGAGATCGCGAACCTCGTCGGCATCATCCTGCTCGTCATGCTGATGATCGTGGTCTTCAAGAACGACATCGTGCGGATGCTGGGGTAGAAGACGCCCCCGGCATGCTCGTCGCCGCGCTCGACACCGCCACGCTCACGCTCTCCTGCGCCCTCTGCGAGGTCCGCGGGGGCGAGGTCGCGCTCGTGACCGAGGGCACCGAGCGGGCGCCGGCGAAGCCCGGCCCGCAGGGGCCGAGGGGCGGGCACGGCGCGCGCCTGCCTGCGGCGCTCACGGACCTCCTCGTCGCGGCGGACCGGAAGCTCGCCGACGTCGAAGGGTACGCGATCGGGATCGGGCCGGGGTCTTTCACCGGGCTCCGCATCGGGCTCGCGACGTGGAAGGGGCTCGCCTACGCGAGCCGCCGCCCCATCGCCGGCACGTCGAGCCTCGCGGCCATGGCGCTCGCCGCGGCGCCGGAGGCGGGGGAGGGGGCGCTCCTCCTGCCGCTGCTCGACGCGAAGAAGGGGGAGGTCTACGCCGGGTTCTACCGCGCCGAGGGACGCACGGTCGTCGCGGTCGCGCCGGAGGAGGCGCTCGCGCCCGCTGCCCTCGCCGCGCGGGTCGCCGCGCTCGCGGCGGACGGAGCGCGTCCGCTCGCCTTCGGCGGCGGGCTCGACGCATACCGCGACGCGCTCGCGGCGGTGCCGGCGCTGGCGGGGGTCGAGACGCCGCCCGCGCTCGCCGTGGCGCGGCTCTGCGCGCGCGCGCTGGAGGGGGCGGCCTACGACGCGGCGCGGCTCTTCGCGCTCGAGCCGCACTACGTCCGCGCGAGCGAGGCGGAGCTCAAGTTCCCGCACGGCCACGGGCCGGGAGCGGAAGCGGGCGCGAAGCGTTAAGCTGCCCCCACGCATGGAACCCGCCACCTTCCGTCCCCCGATGCGCCGCCTCGGGGGTCAGCTCCTCCTCGGCGGCTTCGCCGGCGCCGTCGTCGGCGTCCTCTTCGAGATCCCGGTCGTGCTCGGGGTGCTCTTCGGCGCGGTCGCCGCGGGCATCGCGGTCGCGGCGCGGCATGCTCGCGCGCTCCGCGCCGTCGCCGACGAGCGCGGCGTCCGGATCCTCGGCGCCGCGGCGCCCGTGGACGCGCCCTGGGGCGAGCTGCGCCTCGGCTTCGGGCTGACCCAGCGCGACGACGGTGCGGTGCAGCGGTACGCCGTGGTGGCGGACGCGCGGGGCCGCAGCTTCGCCTTCGCCGACGGCACGGGCGGCCGGCCCTGCCGGCCCGTGCAGGGCGCCGACGGCCGGCTCGTGCCCGTGGTCGAGCTGCGCGACGCGCCGCTGCTCCTCGCCGTCATCGTCCAGCGCGCGCCGGCGTGGCACGTCTTCCCCGCCTCGCTCCAGGCGCCGCCGCGCCCCGCCGCGGACGCCGTGATCGAGGTCGCGCCCGCGACGGCGCCGCGCCGCGATCGACCCGAGGGCCGTTCCCGGTTCGGGATCTGGGGCGTCCTCGCGAAGCTCGGCTCGAAGATCGCCGCCTCGGCCGGGAAGATCGGCACGGGCGCGCTCAAGGCCGTGAAGACGGCGAACGTCGGGTGGGCCGCCGCGTCCGTCGCGACGTACTCGCTCCTCTTCTCGTGGAAGTTCGCGCTCGCGATCATGGTGCAGCTCTTCGTCCACGAGTACGGGCACGTCCACGCCATGCGCCGCACCGGGATGAAGGTGCGCGGGATGTACTTCGTCCCGTTCCTGGGCGCGCTCGCGGTGACCGAGGACGCCTTCACCTCGCGCCGGCAGCAGGCCTACGTCGCGCTGAACGGGCCGCTCTGGGGCTCCGCGCTGGCGCTCGTGCCCGCGGGGCTGTGGCTGTGGACCCACGATCCGATGTGGGCCACCGTCGCGGCCTGGTGGGCGCTCATCAACCTCTTCAACCTCCTGCCCATCGCGCCGCTCGACGGCGGGCGCGTGATGCAGGCGTTCGCGTACTCCTACTCGTCGGGCCTCGGCGTCGCGCTCTCGGTGCTCGGCCTCGCCGGCGCCGTCGCGCTCGCCTCCTCCCTGGGGTTCTCGCTCATCTGGCTGGTCGCCGGCCTCGGCGCGATGGAGCTCGCGAGCGAGGTGCAAGCTCGCCACGGCGCGCGGGCGCTGCGGCTCCTCACCGAGCCCGCCCGCTTCGTGGCGCCGCACTGGCTCTATCTGAGAGCGGCGGTGGGCGGCGGTCCGGGGATGCCCGGTGACGCGTACTTTCTGCGCGGCCTCGAGCGCCAGGAGAAGGCCGCCCGTGCCGTGCCGCTCACCGCGGGCCAGCTCCTGCGGTGGGGCCTCGCCTACGCGGGGCTCGCCGCCGGACTCGTCCTCCTGGTGTGGGTGATGCGCCACGTGCCCGGCGCCGAGGCGGCGTCGAGGGTGCTGGAGTAGGTCGCGTCATTGGCATCGGCTCGGCACCCGGCATCCCGGAGTGGAATACAGCGTGGGCCCCTCTCCCCGACCCTCCCCCGCCAAGCGGGGGGAGGGAGACGAAACCCGCCTGGCGAGGGGAGGGGACGAACCCGGCCGACCCGACCCCGACTCCCCCATCCGAGCGCTCCGCTGCACGGCGCGACGCCGTTCACTAATGGACACGCATGCACGTCTTCGTCACCGGCGCGACGGGCCTCATCGGGCGCGCGCTCGTCCCGGCGCTGCTCGAGGCGGGGCACGCGGTCACCGCGCTGTCTCGCTCCGCCGCGCCGCGCGCGGCCCCGCAGCCGGCGCGCCTCACGGTCCTGCAGGGCGACCCCACGACGGCCGGGCCGTGGCAGGAGACGCTCGCCGCCTGCGACGCGTGCGTCCATCTGGCCGGCGAGCCGGTGGCGGCGGGGCGCTGGACCGAGGCGCGCAAGCGGCGCATCCGCGAGAGCCGCGTCGCCTCGACCCGGCTCGTCGCGGACACGATCGCGCGGAAGGGGGCGGCGGTGCTCGTCTCCGCGAGCGCCATCGGCTACTACGGCGCGCGCGGCGACGAGCCGCTCGACGAGAGCTCGCCGCCCGGCGACGACTTCCTCGCGCGCGTGTGCGTGGCCTGGGAGCGC
>DASWDS010000549.1:0-6096 GCA_036395165.1 Anaeromyxobacteraceae bacterium
CGCGGCCACGCGCGCGCTCCTCCGCCGCCGGACCGGGCGCCCCGGCGCGGATGCGGGCAGCGAGGAGGCGCCGGACCGGAGCGCTCCCGAGGAGGGGGCCGGCGAGGCGCAAGGCGGGCGCAACAGCCCGGAGAAGGCGCGGCGCCGTCGCGTACACCTCGATGTCGGGGATGCCCGTCGAGTGCCAGGCGGTCACCAGGTCTCCCAATGGGAGGCCGAGCACCTCGAGCGGCCCGTCGCCGAGATCGAGCGTCCGCGCGCGGAGCGGCACGCGGGTGAGCGCCCCGTCCCTGCGGACGAGCCCGCCCTCGCCCAGCCCCTCGATCGCGGTGAGGGCCGTGCCGCGGGAGAGGCCGCCGGAGGCGCGGAACGCGATCACGAGCCGCGTCGCGCCCGGGAGCCTGGCCGCGACGTGCGCCGCGAGGCAATCCGAGGGCACCACGTCGAAGCCCGCCCCCGGGAGCAGCATGACGCCCGCGTCGCGTGCGTCGGCGCCGAGCTCGGCGAGCGACTCGAAGACGGCGACCTCGCCCGTGATGTCGAGGTAGTGGCAGCGCGCCCGGAGGCAGCCGAGCGCCATCGGCCGGGCGGTCCGGGAGAACGGTCCGGCACAGTGCAGCACGGCGCCGGCGCCCGCGAGCCCGCGATGGAGCGCGGCAGGCGCGTCGAGGGCGAACGCGCGGTGCTCGAGGGCGAGCTCGCGCGCGAGCGGCGCGAGCGCCTCGGCACGGCGCCCGGCGAGGATGGGGTGGAGGCCGCGCGCCACGGCGCGGCGCGCGACGAGCTCGCCGGTGTACCCGTAGGCGCCGTAGATGAGGCCCGGCCCCATCCTGGACTTGTACCGCGGCCGCCGCCGCCCCGCCCGAAGGCAGTGGCTAGGTTTCGAGGTGCCATGGGAGAGAAGGTCTGGCCGGGCCGCCCACACCCTCTCGGAGCGACCGCGGACGAGGAGGGCGTGAACTTCGCCGTGTACTCGAGCGGCGCCGAGCGCGTCGAGATCTGCATCTTCGACGAGCGCGATCCCGCGAGGGAGACGCGCCGGATCCCGCTCTCGGAGGTGACGGCGCACGTCTGGCACGGGTACGTCCCTGGGCTCGCGCCCGGGGCGCTCTACGGCATCCGCGCATGGGGCCCGTACGATCCGGCGCGCGGGCTCCGCTACAACGGACACAAGCTCCTCGTGGACCCGTACGCGCGCGCGCTCGTCGGCGAGGCCGACTTCAAGCAGCCCATCTTCGCCCACCGCCCTGGCGAGGGCGACGACGTGCCCGACGAGCGCGACAGCGCTCCGGGCGTGCCCAAGGCCCTGGTGATGGGCGACGGCTTCGACTGGGCGGGCGACGCGCCCCCGGCGCACCCATGGCACCGCTCCATCATCTACGAGGTGCACGTCCGCGGCTTCACGATGCGTCATCCCGAGGTGCCGGAGAAGCTGCGCGGCACCTACGCCGGCTTCGGCCACCCCGCCGCCGTGGCCCACCTCCAGAAGCTCGGTGTCACCGCGGTCGAGCTCCTGCCCGTCCACGAGTTCACCGACGACCCCTCCCTCACCGACAAGGGACTCCGGAACTACTGGGGCTACAGCACGCTCTGCTTCTTCGCCCCGGAGCAGCGGTACTGCTCGTCGCGCGCGCCCGGCGAGCAGGTCGCCGAGTTCAAGCAGATGGTCCGGGCGCTGCACAGGGCGGGCATCGAGGTCATCCTCGACGTCGTCTACAACCACACGGCGGAGGGGAACGAGCTCGGTCCGACGCTCTCGCTGAAGGGGCTCGACACCGCCACCTACTACCGGCTCTCGCCCGACGACCCCCGGCACTTCTGGGACTCGACGGGGTGCGGGAACACCCTCAACGTGCCCCACCCGCAGACGCTGAAGCTCGTCATGGACTCGCTCCGCTACTGGGTGGAGGTGATGCACGTCGACGGCTTCCGCTTCGACCTCGCGACCGCCCTCGCGCGCGACCCGTTCGACTTCAACCCGCGCGGCAACTTCCTGCAGGCGTGCCACCAGGACCCGACGCTCGCCCGCGTCAAGCTCATCGCGGAGCCGTGGGACGTGGGGCCGAGCGGCTACGACGCGGGGCAGTTCCCGGTGCGCTGGTCGGAGTGGAACGGCAAGTTCCGCGACTGCGTGCGCCGCTTCTGGAAGGGCGACATCGTCCACGACGAGCTGGGCTGGCGGCTCTCCGGGTCCGCCGACCTGCACCAGGCGGCCGGGCGAAAGATCTACGCGAGCGTGAACTTCGTCACGTGCCACGACGGCTTCACCCTGCGCGACCTCGTCTCGTACAACCACAAGCACAACGAGGCGAACGGCGAGATGAACCAGGACGGCTCCGACGACAACGTGTCCTGGAACTGCGGGGTCGAGGGCGAGACCGACGATCCGGCGGTGAACGAGCTGCGCGATCGCCAGCAGCGGAACCTCATCGCGACGCTCTTCCTGTCCCAGGGCGTCCCCATGCTGTGCGCCGGCGACGAGCTGGGGAAGACCCAGGGCGGCAACAACAACGCGTACTGCCAGGACGACGAGATCTCGTGGCTCGACTGGAGCCTCGACGCGCGCCGGCAGGCGCTGCTCGGGTTCACCATCCGGATGATCCGACTCCGGCAGGAGCAGCCCGTGCTGGAGCGCCGCCGGTTCTTCCGCGGCCAGCACTTCCGAGACAGCTCGCTCAAGGACCTCGCCTGGTTCCGGCCCGACGGGCAGGAGATGGGGCAGGAGGACTGGGAGCAGCCCTACATCCGGTCGCTCGCCTTCCTCCTCGGCGGCGACACCATCGCCACCCCGGATGAGCGTGGCGAGCGCATCATGGGCGACACGCTGCTCGTCCTCATGAACGCGCACAGCGAGCCCGTGCCCTACACGCTGCCCGCCATCGAGTGGGGCCGCGAGTGGGAGATCCTCCTCGACACGGCGGGGGCGAGCGACGCGAAGCGCGACCACCTCTGCGCGAGCGGCGTGGTCGAGATGGCGCCGCGCTCGCTCGCCGTGCTGTCGCGGCCGGCAGCGCCGTCGTAGCGCATCAGCCCACGCGGAAGCGGCCGATGAGCGGGACGTGATCGGAGAGGCCGGCGAACGCGCCCTTGCGGTCGCCGAAGCGCGACGTGCCGTCGAGGTCGAGGCAGTCGACGCCGTTGCCGAAGAAGACGTGGTCGAGGTGCATGCGCAGGCGCATGAAGCCCGCGGTCGGGAACGACCGAGGGTCGACCGGGTCGAGGATGCCGAGGCTCGCCTGCGCGCTCGTGAACCCCGCTTCGCCGGTCAGGTAGCGGAAGACCGGCGAGCCGGGCGCCGAGTTGAAGTCGCCGCAGATGATGAACGGCTCGCGCCGCGCGTGGCGCTGCACGAACGCGGCCAGCGTGCGCGCCTCGTGCAGCTGGTTCGGGCCCCACCCCATGCGCCGCCGCTCGGACCAGAACTCGCGCGCGAACGGCGTCGGGAGCGACAGGTGCGTGTTGAACACGTGGAACGGCCCGCTGGGCGTCGTCACCTGCATGTGCGCGCAGATGCGGGTCTGCTTCCGGTCCTTCCAGCGCTCGACGTGGTGGTGCGTGATGTGCTCGGGCGCCTCCACGTTGTGGTGGTCGACGCGGAGCCGCCGGGTGTTCACCAGGATGGCGAGCCCCGTCGTGTAGATGGGCACGCCCCGGAGCTGGTTCACGTGCGCACGGAAGTAGAAGCCCTCGTAGGGCGAGGCGCGCGCGTCCCCCGCGAACGCCGCCTCGACCTCGCGCATGAAGCAGGCGAGCTGCGTCTCGGCGCGGCGGCGGCCCCGGAACGCCACGCGCGAGCGGATCGAGATCGTCTCGATCTCCTGGAGGCAGACCACGTCGGCGAGCGGCTCGAGCACGGCGAGGCGCGCCGCGATCAGGCGCTGGGAGGCGCGCGTCGAGGCGAGGCCCCGCAGCGCGTGCCCGAAGTAGCGGACGTTGTAGCTGACGACGCGGAGGGGCCGGGGCACGGGACGATGATATGCCGGACGCCGCGGCCGCGAGAGGCTTACCCTCGGGTATGGCCGCGAAGCCGCCGCCGCCCCCGCCGCCGCGCACCCTGACCGTCCGGCAGGCCCTGCGCGAGGCGCTCCTCGAAGGTCCCGCCACCGCGCGCGAGCTGTCGGTGCGAGCCGGCGTCCGGGAGCGCGAGGTCGCCGAGCACCTCTCGCACCTGGGGTTGTCCCTCGGGCCGCAGGGCGAGCACCTCGCCGTCGAGCCAGCGGCCTGCCTCGCGTGCGGGTACGTGTTTCACGGGCGGGACCGCCTCACCCGCCCCTCCGCCTGCCCGCGGTGCCGCAGCACCCGCATCGATCCGCCCACCTTCCACCTCCGGCGCACGCGCACGTGACGATTCCAGCTGCCCTGTCGGATGCCGGCCATTGCCGTGGATCCCGGCCGCAAACAACGTAGAGGTGTCGGCTCCGCCACGCGTACCCAGGGTCGTGCGTGAAGCGAGGCCCTCCACACCGGTACCAGGGAGGACGATGGCGCCCACGACGCGGCTCTCGCTCGCCGAGCAGGCGTACCGCGCGGCGCTGCGCGCCGTGCGCGCCGAGTCCACCGCGAGGACGTGGGCGCGCCTCCTCCGCGCCGCGCGCAACCTCCGCGAGGCGTCGGGGCACGCGGAGCGGCGCCGCGTCGCGCGACCCCGGGACTGAGCGCTCGACGGCACTTCCGGGGCCATCCCCGGCGGGGCGGGCGCCGCCGTCCCGCTCGCCCGGCCGTTATCTCCCGCGCATGGCCTTCTTCCAGGATGCCCCGCGGCTCGACAACACGTACGACGCAGACGGCCTGCTGCGCGAGTACCTGGGGCGACGCCTCGGCGCGGCGCGCGCCGAGGTCGAGCCGGAGCTGCGCCACCTCGGCGACCTGGCCGCGCACGAGCTCTTCGACCTGCAGCGCGCCGGGCGCCTCGTCGAGCCGCGCCACGAGCCGTTCGACGCCTGGGGCCGGCGCGTGGACCGCATCGAGCTGACGCCGCTGTGGCAGCGGGCGGCGCGCCTCGCGGCGGAGCACGGGCTCGTGGCGGTCGCCTACGAGCGGCGGCACGGCGCGCTCTCGCGCGTGGTGCAGCTCGCGCTGCTCCACGTGGTCGAGCCCTCGCTCGACGTCTACTCCTGCCCGCTCGCGATGACGGACGGCGCCGCGCGGACGCTGCTCGACCTCGGCAACGCCGAGCTCGTCGCCCGCGCCGTCCCGCGCCTCACCTCGCGCGACCCCGCGGCGGCGTGGACGAGCGGGCAGTGGATGACCGAGCGGACGGGCGGCTCCGACGTCGGACGCACGGAGACCATCGCACGCCGGACGCCCGACGGCTGGCGGCTCCACGGCACGAAGTGGTTCAGCTCGGCCGTCACCGCCGAGATGGCGCTCGCGCTGGCGCGCCCCGAGGGGAACCCCGCGGGCGGCAAGGGCCTCGCGCTCTTCTACCTCGAGACGCGCCGCCCCGACGGCCTCATGAACGGCATCGTCGTGCACCGCCTGAAGGACAAGCTCGGCACGCGCAAGCTGCCCACCGCCGAGCTGGGCCTCGAGGGCGCGCTGGCGGTGCCGGTGGCGGGCCTCACCGACGGCGTCCGGAACGTCTCCGCGATGCTCAACGTCACCCGGCTGTGGAACGCGATCTGCGCCGTCGCCGGGATGCAGCGCGCCGTGGCGCTCGCGCGCGACTACGCGCGGCGGCGCGAGGCGTTCGGCGCGCCGCTCGCGGCGAAGCCGCTCCACGCCGACACGTTGGCCGGTCTCGAGGCCGAGCGCGAGGGCGCGTTCCTGCTCGCCTTCCGCGCGGCCGAGCTGCTCGGCCGGCGCGAGGCTGGGGAGGCGGACGAGAGCGAGCTGCTGGCGCTTCGCGCGGTGACGCCCCTCGCCAAGCTCACCACCGGCAAGCAGGCCGTCGCGGTTGCGTCGGAGGCGCTCGAGTGCTTCGGGGGCGCGGGCTACGTCGAGGACACCGGGCTCCCGCGGCTGCTGCGCGACGCGCAGGTGTTGCCGATCTGGGAGGGCACGACGAACGTGCTCGCGCTCGACGCGCTCCGCGCGCTTGCCGGCGCGGGCGCGGCCGACGCGCTCGGCGACGAGATCCGGCGCCCCGCGCTCGCG
>DASWDS010000550.1:0-3747 GCA_036395165.1 Anaeromyxobacteraceae bacterium
CGATCCGCCTGCCGGCGAGCGTGACGACCTCGTCGCTCTCGCGCTCCTCGATGGGGATGTCCTCGCCGGTCGCGGTGGCGAGGTCGACCGTGCTCCACGGCGCCGCCACGTAGAAGGGGATCCCGTGGTGCCCCGCCAGCACGGCGAGCGAGTAGGTGCCGATCTTGTTCGCGACGTCGCCGTTCGCGGCGATGCGGTCGGCGCCGACGACGACGCACGCGATCTCGCCGCGCCGCATGAGCCAGCCGCCCATGCCGTCCGTGAGGAGCGTCACCGGGATGCCGTCGCGGTGCAGCTCCCACGCGGTGAGCCGCGCGCCCTGCAAGAACGGCCGCGTCTCGTCGGCGAAGACGGCGACGGACTTCCCCGCCTCGAAGGCGGCGCGCACGACGCCGAGGGCCGTGCCATAGCCCGCCGTCGCGAGGGCGCCGGCGTTGCAGTGGGTGAGGATGCGGGCGCCCTGCGGGACGAGCGCCGCGCCGAGCGCGCCGATGCGGCGGCAGGCGGCCTCGTCCTCGTCGCGGATGGCATGCGCCTCGCGGAGCAGCGCGGCGGCGCCGTCGCCGAAGCGCGCCGCCATGCGGCGCACCGCCCAGGCGAGGTTCACCGCGGTCGGTCGCGCGCCGACGAGCCGCTCCGCCGCGCCCGCCAGCGCGGCGCCGGAGGCGCCTCTCCGCGCCTCGCAGGCGAGCGCGTACGCGGCGGCGACGCCGATGGCGGGCGCGCCGCGGACGGCGAGCGTCTTGATCGCGTCCACGACCGCCTCGGCGCTCCCGAGCGCGAGCCAGGTCTCCTCGCCCGGGAGGAGCCGCTGGTCGAGGAGGCGCACCGCGTCGGCGGCCTCGTCGTAGAGCACGGGCCGGAGAGGCTCACGCGTGGTCACGTATCCTTCCTCCTCCCGAGCCCGCCGAAGAGCCGCAGCGCGAAGTAGACCGCCGCCGCGAGCGCCACGGCGGCCTCGATCCGCTTCCCGTCACGGACGAGCACCCCGGCGACGAGGAGCGACGCGCCGAGCGCGAGCACGAGGAAGAGGCGCGACGGCCCGCCCACCGAACCGGCGCCGGCGGGCCCGGCGCCCCAGCCTGCCCATCGTGCCATCCGGACTCACAGCGGCGGGCAGTTCATGTGATTCCCCAGCGTCACAGCCGCCGCTGTGAGCTGAGATCCGGCGCCTTGCGGCGCCTCTAAACGAGGGTTCGCGATTCGCGTTCGCGAATCGCGCCCTCGTTTAGCCATGTCGCAAGGGGGCTGCGCCCCCTCCCCGCCGAGCAAAGCTCGTCGGGGCCCCTCCCGGCTCGCCGGGTCCCATGCGCCGCCGGAGGCGGCATTCGCCGCATCTCCGACAGCGCCCCGGCGCGCTCGCTCGCTCGCGTGTTCGCGAATCATGCTCGCCCATTTAGCGGCGGGAGAAACTCTCCCCCCGCACCCCCCATCTCGAGCGTCAGTTCAAGTGGCATCCGGACTCAGTCTCCGAGCTTCTTCCTGAGGAGCGCGTTCACGACGGCTGGATTCGCCTTGCCCTTCGTCTCCTTCATCACCTGCCCGACGAAGAAGCCGATGAGCTTCTTGTTCCCGGCGCGGTACTTCTCCACCTCGCCCGGGCTCGCCGCGAGCACGCGCTCCACCGCGCCCTCGATGGCGCCCTCGTCGGACACCTGCGCGAGCCCCTTCGCCTTCACCACCTCGGCCGGCTCGCCGCCGTGGCGGAAGATCTCGTCGAAGAGCTGTTTCGCGCCCGGGCCCCCCACGGTCCCGGCGTCGACGAGCCGGAGGAGGGCGGCCAGCCTCTCCGGCGTCACCTTCCACTCGCGCGGCGAGAGCCCCGTCTCGTTCGCGAGGCGCGCCGCCTCGCCGGTCACCCAGTTCGCGACCTTCTTCGCCGCGTCCGCGCCGGCGCCGTAGGCGGCGAGCGAGGCGTCGAAGAACTCCGCCACCGCGCGCTCGGCGGTGAGGAGGTGCGCGTCGTACGCGGAGAGGCCGAGGTCGCGCTGGTAGCGCGCGGCGCGGTCGCGCGGCAGCTCCGGCAGCGACCGGCGCACGTCCTCCACGAGCGCGTCGTCCACGACGAGCGGCGGCAGGTCGGGCTCGGGGAAGTAGCGGTAGTCGTGCGCGTCCTCCTTCGAGCGCATCGCGCGCGTCTCGCCGCGCGCGGGGTCGAAGAGGCGCGTCTCCTGGCGGACCTTCCCGCCCGACTCGATGAGCTCCACCTGGCGCCGGACCTCGTAGTCGATCGCCTGGCGCAGGTAGCGGAACGAGTTCATGTTCTTGATCTCGCAGCGCTGCCCGAGGGTCGTCGCGCCGCGCGGCATGACGCTCACGTTCGCGTCGCAGCGGAACGACCCCTCCTCCAGGTTCCCGTCGTTCACCCCGAGGTACATGAGGATGGCCCGGAGCGACTTGAGGTATTCGATCGCCTCGTCCACGCTGCGCAAGTCGGGCTGGGAGACGATCTCGGCGAGCGGCACGCCGGCGCGGTTCAGATCCACGCCCGAGCTGCCGTCCGGCGCGACGTCGTGGAGGTTCTTGCCCGCGTCCTCCTCCATGTGGATCCGGACGAGCCGGATGGTCCGGTCCTTCCCGTCCACGGTGATGGTGACGCCGCCGCCCTCGCAGACGGGCAGCTCGTACTGGGAGATCTGGTAGCCCTTCGGCAGGTCCGGGTAGAAGTAGTTCTTCCGCGCCCAGACGCTCTTCCTGCGCACCTCGCAGCCGAGCGCGAGCCCGGCGCGGATCGCGAGCTCGACCACGCGCCGGTTGAGAGACGGGAGCACGCCCGGCATGGCGAGGCAGACCGGGCAGGTGTGCGTGTTGGGCTCGCCCCCGAACGCGGTCGAGCAGCCGCAGAAGATCTTGCTGTCGGTGAGGAGCTGGGCGTGCACCTCCAGCCCCATCACCACCTCGAAGTCCGAGACGGCCATCAGCGCACCATCCGCGTCGGCTGGCCGGCGTCGCCGCCCTGCGCGGCCAGCTCCGCCCAGCGGTCCTCGCTGGGGAAGTAGGTGACGAGCGCGATCACGTCCACCGCGAACACGCCGAGGAGGCGCCCGTCCTGCTCCAGGAGGTAGGCGACGAGCGGGAAGATCGCCACGCCATCGCAGAGCGCCCAGCCGAGGACGAATCGCGTGAAGGCGAGCGCCGGCCGGCTCCCCGCCGCGCTCTCGCCGGCCGCGATGCGGCGCGGCAGCACGCGCGAGAGCGCGACCCCGAGCGCGCTCGTCGCGATGGCGAGCCAGAAGAACACGTCGCGCGGCGCCGCCGTGACGCGCGGCGCCGGGAGCGCCAGCACGAGGACGAGGAAGAGCGCGAGGAGCAGGACCAGGGCCGCCCAGACGAGGACGGCGACCCGGCGCGGCTCGATCTGCGGCGCCCGCGCGCTCAAGGCTCGATCCCCGGCGGGCGCGGCAGCGGGGGGAGCTCGCGCTCCAGCGCGCGCCCGGCACGGAAGAGCGTGACCTCGTCGAAGGGGCGCCCGAGGAGCTGGAGCCCGACCGGCATCGCCTCGGTCGGGTGGAGCCCGCACGGCAGCGAGAGGCCCGGCAGCGCGGCGAGGTTGCAGGTCACCGTGAAGACGTCGGCGAGGTACATCGCGAGCGGGTCGCTCGCCTTCTCGCCGAGGCGGAACGCCACCGTCGGCGCCACCGGCCCGGCGACGACGTCGCACGCCTCGAAGGCGCGGTCGAAGTCGCGCCGCAGGAGCGTCCTCACCTTCTGGGCGCGCAGGTAATAGGCGTCGTAGTAGCCGGCGCT
>DASWDS010000551.1:0-2482 GCA_036395165.1 Anaeromyxobacteraceae bacterium
CTCGTGCGGGCGGTGAAGGAGGCGATCCAGGTGCCAGTGCTCGGCTCGGGCGACGTGTGGACCGCCGCCGACGCGCTCCGGATGGCAGCGGAGACCGGCTGCGACGCGGTGCTGGTCGCGCGCGGCGCCTGCGGCAACCCGTGGATCTTTCGGGACCTCGCCGCGGCGGACGCGGGCCGGCCGCCGCCTCCCCCAGCCTCGCGCGACGAGTGGGTCGCCGTCGTGCTCCGGCACGTCGACCTCCAGATCGAGCACCGGCGGCGGCAAGCGCCCGGGGACGACCCGGTCGCGATCGAGGGCCGCGCGTTGCGTGAGCTGCGAAAGCACCTGCTCTGGTACACGCGCGGTCGCCGGGGCGGGGTGCGGTTCCGGCGTGACGCGGACGCCCTGCGCACGAGCGACGACGTCCGGCGGCTGGTCGAGCTGCACTTCCCCCCGGGCGGCGACGGGTTCGCGCTCGAGGCCGCGCCCGCAGCGGGCGAGCGCGAGGTGAGCGAGTAGATGCGCGCGCTCCTGCTCGACGACGCCCCGGCCGACGTCGATCGCGCCTGCGCCGGCGCGGGCGTCGAGGTGACGCGCGCCGCGAGCGCGGCGGAGGCGCGGTCGCTCCTGGCGCGCGACCGCTTCGAGCTGGTGGACGGGCGGCTCGCCCGCCCCATGCCGCTCGAGTGGGAGATCCGGCAGCGGATCGAGATCTTCTACGAACAGCTGAAGGGGCACACCGCGACGGGCCTGTACCAGGCGGTGCTGCGCGAGGTCGAGCGGCCCCTCATCGCGGCTGCGCTGGCGAGGGCGAAGGGCGTCCGCGCCGATGCGGCGCGCGTGCTCGGGATCGACCGCGGCACGCTCTCGCGCCGCATGCGCGCCCTGAGGATCGGACGATGAGCCAGGTCGCGACGCTCGCGGTCTACGCGGGCGCCATCCTGGTCGGCGCGCTCGCGGGCGGCGCGCTGCCGCTCCTCGGGCGCATGCGGCGCAACGATCCGCTCCTCTCCTTCTCGGCCGGGGTGATGCTGGGCGCGGCGTTCTTCCACATGCTGCCCGAGGCCGCCGCCGGCGCCGGGCTGTCCGCGATCCCGTTCGTCCTCGTCGGCTTCCTCTTCCTGTTCCTGCTCGAGCGCTTCGTGCTCGTGCACGTCTGCGCGGAGCCGGGCCCCGCGGCGGCCGTCGCCCAGGGCGGGATCGCGGCCTTCGACCCCGGAGGCGCATCGGACCCGGGCGGCGCCGCCGGGCACCACCCGCACGCGGGGACCGGGTGCGACGTGCACACGCTGGGGCTCGCCGCGTTCGTGGGCCTCTCGCTCCACACGCTCGTGGACGGGTTCGCGCTCGGCGCCGCGTCCAGCGAGCGCGCGCTGGGGTTCCTCGTGTTCCTCGCGATCCTGGCGCACAAGATCCCCTCCTCCTTCTCGCTCTCGTCGATCTTGCGCGCCGAGGGTTACTCGCGGAGGCGTGCGCTCGCCATGAACGCGGCCTTCTCGACGATGGTTCCGCTCGGCGCCGGGCTCTACCTCGTCCTGCGCGGGCTCGTCCACGCGGACAGCTTCACGGCGCTCGCGCTCGCGGCGAGCTCCGGGACCTTCCTCCACCTGGCGCTCTCGGACATCCTTCCCGACCTGCACCGGCGTGGCGGCTCGAAGCTCAAGCTCTCGGCAGCGCTCCTCGCCGGCGTCGCGGTGATGTGGGCGCTGCGGCTCGTGAATCACGAGTGAGCGGTCGCCGCGCTCGGGCGGCACGTCACCGGAACGCGCGCCCCACGATGACGGGGATTCACGAGGGACCCCGGGTCGCCGCGAATCGCAACCCTCGGCTCCCGCTGGCGGAATTCGCTGCCCGCACGCCGGGTCATGGCACCGCTCATCGGTCACTTCGGACCCGATACGCGGAAACCGCACTGGTCGCGCAGCCTTTGGGCGAAGACAGGCCGCCATCGGGCTCGGCCGCGCGGTCGCTCGCGACCCGCGCTCGATCGGGCCTGTGGATTGTGACTGGCCGTAAGAAGGGACATTTCCGCGGCGCGGATCCTGGCGCGCGAATCGCTCTGTGGAACGAGCATGAAGAGCTCGCTCGCAGCCCTCGCGACCATCCCCGCCATCGCCCTCGTCCTCGCGTCGGGTCCCGCGCACGCCGAGACGTCCTCCGCCGGGAGCCTCGGCGTCACGTCGAGCGGGGGGAGCTGCCTCCTCGGGCGCGTGGACCGCCAGGCCGCGACGACGAGCCTGTGCCTCTCCTGCCATGACGGGACGGTGGCCGCGCACCAGGACGGTCACCCGGTGGACATCGTGTACGAGGTCGCCGTGGCTCGGAACCCCCGGCTGCGCACGAGGCACGAGCTGTCTCGCCGGCTCGCGCTGCCCGACGGGAAGATCTCGTGCGTCACCTGCCACGACGGCGCCTCGAGCGAGCCGATGCACACGTCGCTGCCCATGAGCCGGAGCGCGCTCTGCTTCGGCTGCCACGCGGTGTGATCAAGCGATGCGCA
>DASWDS010000552.1:0-2551 GCA_036395165.1 Anaeromyxobacteraceae bacterium
CTCGTCCACGCTCACCACGTCGTCGAGGAGGTCGAGCGCTCCGGCGTGCCCGAGCAGCTCGCGCACGACGGCGGCGGAGCCGTTCGAGAACGCGACGACCCTCCGCCCGCCATGGCGCAGCGTGGCGAGCGCCGCTCGCACCTCCGGGAAGAGCGGCAGCCTCCGGTAGGCGGCGAGGAGCGCATCGCGATCGCCGTCCGTGAGCGCGATGCCGGCGGCGCCCGCCGCGTACGCGAGCGCCTGCGCCGTGCACACCTCGAACGTCGTCCACGTCTCCATGAGCCCGCGGCGGAACGCGTACTCCACTTGCTTGGTGCGCCAGAGCGCGGCGACCTCGGCGGCGCGGTCGCCGGCGACGCCGCGCAGGTGGTCCTGCATGGAGAGAGGATCGACGAGGGTGCCGTACAGGTCGAAGCCGATCGCGTCCATCGCCTTCCTCCGCCACGGCAGGAGCCTATAACGGGCGCATCACGGGAGCACGGCGGGCGAGCTCCATCCGCCGCGGGTCCGCGAGGCGGAGCTCGACATCCGCTGCGGCGTGGGGGTGGACCTCGAAATGGCGGGCGAGCGCAGCGGCGCTCGCCACGGCGCGTCGCGAGGGCTCCGCGTGGAAAGCGCCATCGAGCTGGGCATCCACGATGCCCTTCCCCCACAGGTGAATACCGTCGACGGATTCGATTTCGACCCGTGCCGCAGATGAGAGCGCCATGAGCATTTCCTGCTTGTCAAATGATCTCCCGGGCACTATCCATTGCCGGCAATCACCCTAATCCGGTTCCAAGGAAGATCATGCCCCGTCCCACTCAGAGCATCGACGCCATCATCCAGAACGCCGTGTCGCAGGCCATCCAGAAGATCGCGCCCACAATCCAGCGCCAACTTGCGGCCCTCGCGGCCGAGGAGCTCGAGAAGAGTCTCGCGCTGAAGAATGGCACGAAGAGGTCTCGCGGCCCTGCTCGCCATGCGCGGACGCGTCCCGAGGAAATCAGGAAATGGGTAGCCGATAGGCGTGCCCGCCGTGTTCCGAAGTTCGTGATCGAGCTCACCGGCCTCGATACGAAGAAGAAGATCGTCGCCAAGTTTGGAGAGAACGCGGCATTCGAGAAGGGCAAGCCCTTACCGAAGGCGGCGAGGGCGGCCTGAGCCGCGCTGTCAGAATGCGGTGTCTGACCGAGCCCGGAGTGGGCGCACGGCCGAGGCCCTGACCGCGCGCTGCCGGTGCGGGCGTCAAGTGAGAGCCCGCCTCCTCACCTACGCGCCGCCCCGCGGAGCCGTGCATCCAGGCGCGGCCGCGTTATCGCGATGCATGGACCACCGAGAGGAGCGGACATGCAAGCATCCATTCCTGCGCAGATGAGGGCAGCGGCAATCGACCGGTACGGAGGGCCCGAGGTCCTCCACACCGAGACGCTTCCGGTGCCGGAGCCGGGGCCGAATCAGGTCCTCGTCCGGCTGGACTCCGCCGGGATCGGCGTCTGGGATCCGTACGTCCGGTCCGGCGAGATCGAGCTCGGTCAGAGCCGGTTCCCGCGGATCATCGGCAACGACGGAGCGGGCGAGGTGGTCGCGGTGGGCGACGACGTGCGGCGCTTTCGCGTCGGCGATCGCGTCTACGCGTATTCCTTCGAGGGCGGGTTCTACGCTGAGTACGTCGCGCTGGACGAGGACGCGATCGCGCCGATCCCGCAGGGGCTGAGCGCCCAGGAGGCGGGCGCGCTCGGCGCAGACGGCGTGACTGCGCTCCGCGGCCTGGACGATCAGCTGCACCTGGCGGCGGGACAATCGCTGCTGGTCTACGGCGCGAGCGGCGGGATCGGGCACCTCGCGGTGCAGCTCGCGAAGCGAATGGGAGCGAGGGTCCTCGCGGTCGCCTCAGGACCGGATGGCGTCGAGCTGGTCCGGACCCTGGGAGCGGACGTGGCCGTCGACGGCAAGCGAGAAGACGTGACGCGGGCGGCTCGCGGCTTCGCGCCTGGCGGCCTGGATGCCGCGCTCGTGCTGGCTCACGGCGAGAGCCTCGACCGCGCGCTCGCAGCGATGCGGAAGGGCGGCCGCATCGCGCATCCGAACGGCGTCGAGCCGGCGCCAAGCGCTCCCGAGGGCGTGACGCTCCTGGCGTATGACGGCGAGCCAAGCCCCGACGCGTTCGAGCGGCTCAACCGGCTCATCGCCGCCGGGCCATTCCACGTCGAGCTCGGGCGGGTGTACCCGCTCGAGGACGCGGCCCGGGCTCACCGGGAGATCGGACAGCACCACCTCGGCAAGCTCGCGCTGCGGATCCACTAAACGACAGTTCGCGATTCGAGATCACCTTCGGTGTCTCGAATCGCGCTGTCGTTTAGCCATGATTCAACGGGGGCTGCCGCCCCCGCCCCGGCCAGCGAAGCTGGTGCAGGCGCTCCTGCGCCTGCGCTTCGATCGCCGGCCCCACCCCGCAGTCCGGGTCCCATGCGCTGCTGGGTCCGGCTTCGCCAGTCCCCCAGCAGCGCCCCGGCAGGCTCGCTTCCATGAGAAGGCCGCACGCCGAAGTCACGCCGGATCGTCGGCAGGT
>DASWDS010000553.1:0-3305 GCA_036395165.1 Anaeromyxobacteraceae bacterium
GGCGCGCGCGTCGAGAACCACGCGGCGATGCCGCTCCTCGGGCTCACGCTCGCGGTCCCGGCCGGCGTCGGGCTGGAGGTGGAGGGCGCGCCCGTCCTCGGCCGCGACGCGGAGCCGGGCCGATCGCGGGCGTGGCTCGACCTCGCGCCCGGCGCGAGCGCGATCGTCCGCGCCGTCGGCCGCGGCGGCGCCCGCGTTCCCTTCCTCGCGGCGCGCGCCGGAGCTACCCTCGCGCCATGAGCGTCCGCCCCCTCGCCGCCGCCGACGTCCCCGCGCTCGCGCTCGCGCTGGCGCGCCTGCCGCTCATGGTGCGCTACGGCCGCTCCGTCGAGCGCATCGCGAAGGACCTCGAGGAGGCGCTCGCGCGCGGCGAGGGGCTCCTCGCCTGGGACGAGGGCGGCGAGGCGCGCGGCCTCGCCTGGTTCCTCCCGCAGGGCACTTTCGCGCTCGGTGGATACCTCAAGCTCATCGCGGTGGCCGAGGACGCCCAGAGCGCCGGTGCCGGAGCGGCGCTCCTGGCGGCGTTCGAGGCCGCCGTCGCGCGCGCGAGCCGCCACGCGTTCCTCCTCGTGTCGGACTTCAACGAGGGCGCGCACCGGTTCTACGACCGGCACGGCTACACGCGGGTGGGGGCGCTGCCCGGGCTCGTCCTGCCGGACGTGGCGGAGGTCGTGTACTGGAAGAAGCTGCGGTGACGAGCTCGGCACGCGCGGGTACTTCGAACGAGCTCCCGGCAAAAACAGAGGCCCGGCGCCTACTCCACCTCGACGACCATCTCGATCTCGACGGGCGTGCCGAAGGGCAAGGAGGACATCCCCACCGCCGAGCGGGCGTGCCGGCCGGCGTCGCCGAACACCTCGACGAGGAGGTCCGAGCAGCCGTTGATGACCTTCGGATGATCGCCGAACTCCGGCGGCGCCGCGACCATCCCGAGCACCTTCACGATGCGGCGCACGCGGTCGAGGCTGCCCAGCTCGTCGCGCAGCACGGCGATGAGCGCGAGGCCGGTGCTCCTGGCGAGGCGGTAGCCGTCCTCCACCGAGTACTCGACGCCGAGTCGCCCGGCGGGCCTCTTCCCGCCTTCGTGGAGAGGCCCCTTCCCGGAGAGGAAGAGCAGGTTGCCGGTACGAACGGCATTGACGTAGGTCGCGACAGGAGGCGGAACGGGAGGAAGCGCGATGCCCAGCGCCGCCAGCCGTGCCTCGTGGCTCACGGCTTCCTCGCGAGCCATCCCTGGATCGAAGGACGCTCGAAGATGGCCTCGGCGTAGACCTTGATGCGCGGCGGGACGGGATCGCCGTTCGCCACGAGGCGCTGGAGCATGAGGGCGAGGTCCGCGTCGGCGATGGTGAACGCGCCGAAGAGGTGGCTCGCGCCCTGCGGCAGGAGCGCCTCGGCCGCGCGCACGACGCGTTCCGCGGCCGCCCGCCCGGCGGGCGTGAACGGCTTCACGGGCTTCCTCGAGAAGACGCTCGACGTCGGCCGCTCCTCGCGCAGCGGCATGAGATCGCTGCGCAGCCAGGCCTGGATCTGCCGCGCGCGGGCGCGCTCCTGGGAGCGCTCCGGGTAGAGCCGCGCGAAGCGGGGAGGCGCGAACACCTCCTCCAGGTACTCGTCGATGGCCGAGGACTCGGCCAGCCAGAAGTCGCCGTGCTGGAGCGATGGGACGCGGCCCGTGATGGACCGCGACTCGTAGTCGCCCTGCCGGTGCTCGCCCGCCTCGAGCGAGAACGTCTTCAGCTCGAAGGTGAGCCCCTTCTCCTTCAGCGTCACGTAGCAGGAGAAGACGTACGGGCTCTCGAAGCTCTTCTCGCCCCACAGGACGAGCTTGTCGTCGGCCATGACCACCTCCCGGAAGAGCCCTCGTCTAGGCGACACGGACGCGCGGCGCAAGCGCTCAGACTCGCCTTTCGCCGTTTCTCGTGCTCGCAAACGCAGTTCTCGGCGAGTCAGAGCGATTTCCGGTCGAGCTGCGCTTTCGCGTAGCTCGACCTCGGCTGGGGGGAGCGGGCGCAGCTCCCCCAGACCCCCCACCGCGGCGGTCGAAAAGGGCGAAACGTGAGTCAGAAGCCGCGGCCCACGATCGTCTTCACGATGACCTGCTGGTCGGCGGCGCGGGTCATGCCGCCACCGACCGCCAGGTTCAGCTCCCACGGCGAGTCGGGCCGGCCTTTGGCCGGGAGGACGTCGACCACGCCGAAGAGATAGTGCGCCTGGTCGCGCAGCGGCAGGAGCGCGTCCACGAACCCCAGCTCGGCGTAGTACTCGGCGCCGACGGCGAACCCGAGCTGCGTGTTCACCGCGAGCTTGGCGGCGGGCTCGAGCACCGGCCGGAACCTGTCCTTCCCCGAGAGCGCATACCCGATGATCGGGTTCAGGTCGACGAGGACCCAGCGGCTCTGGTAGCCGATGAAGGGACGCAGCTCGTTCGCCCACTGGTCCTGCTCGACCGCGACCGGGACGCGGCCCACCTCCACGTTGACGCCGAGGAAGAAGTCGTTCCCGAGGAGCTTCGGCGCGAGCATCTTCACGCGCAGCTTGTTGCCGGCGTAGCGCGCGCCCGTCGCCGGCGCGACGAGCAGCTGCAGGTACGCGCCGACCTCGAGCCAGCTCGCGACGCCGTAGGCGGGCTCGAGCGTGAGCCGCGCGGTGCGGTCGGGCGCGATCTCCCCGGCGTAGGCGGGCGCTCGCTCGCCGCGCGCGGTGTAGTTCGTGTGCAGCTCGAGCCCGAGGTGGCCGGGCTCGTTGAGCTCGCCCTCGTAGACCTGGATCTCGAAGCGATCGATCGCGCGCGCCGGGCTGGCGCCGAGCGCGACGAGCGCGAAGATCACGGAGCAGCGGGTCGAGAGCACGGCCGGGCAGGGTAGCAAATCGGCGGCGGCGGACGCGCGTCCCTGGTGTGCCTCACGCCACGGGCGGGCAGGACACGTGAGCGCGCAGCGCGACCGGGGTCACGGCGCCGGCGCGAACGTCCGCGAACGCCGCCGCCACCCCACGAGGCGCGGCGGGACCGCCGCCCGCGAACGCGGTGACGAGATAGCGCCCCGGGCGAAGGCCGTCGAGCGAGAAGCGGCCCGCGCCGTCGGTGGTCCCGTCCCGCACGTCCATCGCGGCGCGCGAGACCGCTACCACGCGCACGCCGGCCGCTGGCACGCCCCCGGCGCCGGCGAGCCGGCCCGAGATGGCGCCCGCGCGCGAGAGGCGGACCACGAGCGGCGCTGGGCGAGAGGGCGCCCCGAGCACCTCGGGCACGTAGGACGGAGCGTCCACGACGAGCAGCGCATCGGCTGCCCGCGGCACCGGGA
>DASWDS010000554.1:0-11229 GCA_036395165.1 Anaeromyxobacteraceae bacterium
CGCGGGCGGCTCGCGCTCGCGCGCGGCGAGGCGGGCGCGCACAGCGGCGGTGCGGCGCGCGTCGTGGTCGGGCCACGTCTCGAAGGCGAAGCGCCGCCCGCGCCCCGGCGCCCGCCGCGCGGCGATCTCCGCCGCCTCGAGCGCGAGCGTCCCCGAGCCGCACATCGGATCGAGGAACGCGCTGCTCCCTTCGTAGCCGGCCGCGAGCAGCATCCCGGCCGCGAGCGACTCACGCAGCGGCGCGGCGCCGACGCGGGCGCGCCAGCCGCGGCGGTAGAGCGGCTCTCCGGCCGCGTCGATCGAGACGGTGGCCTCCCCCTGGTCGCGGCGGATCGCGAGCGGCGCCCGCGCCCCGAAGCGGCGGCGCGCCGCCGCGAGCGCCGCATCCGCGCCGCCGGCGGGCCCTGCGAAGAGCCGCAGCGCCACCGCGTCCGCGACGCGCGAGCCGACGCAGGCGAGCGCGACCGCGTCAGAGCCCGACGCCTCGGCGCCGCCGGGCGTGGCCCTGGCGTCGAGGCCGAGCGCCGCGAGCTCGCGCGCGAGCACCGGCTCGAGCCCCGGCGCGCACGCCGCGAAGATGCGCTCCACCGTCACGCGTCCGCCTCCTCCCGTTCGACGGGAGGGAGACGATACCGCACGCGGGGGCCGGGAGCCCTACTGGCCCTGCTCGGTGACCTCGAGCGCGATGGGCCGGCGCCCGGAGAGGTTGAAGCTCGCGCGCACGTCGCCGCCAGGCTTGAGCTCCGCGATCGAGCTCTGCCTGCCTCCGACCTGGATGCGCGTCTGGTCCTCGACCTTGAGCAGCGCCGGGGGGAGCCTGTCGCGCTGGATCGTGATCTCCCCCTTGTCCGGGTTCACCGCGGCGAGCTTGCCGCTCACCTCGTAGCGCTCGCTCGAGCCGAAGAGGAGCTGATGGCGGCGCGCGAGGTCGTCCGCGGTCGCCGCCGCGCTGCCGGTCCCGCCCGCGCTCGTCGCGGTGTCGTTCGCGGCGGCGGGGGTGCCGGTGGCGCGCACGGGGCCGCTCGCGCCGGCGCCGTTCACGTCACCGGTCCTCGGCTGCTCGGTCGGGAGCGGGTGCGGATCCTGCGTCCCGGCGCCCGCCGTGGGCGCCACGCTGGCCGCCTGCTCCTGCGCCTGCCGGTCGTCGGCGCCACCGCCCCTCGGCTTCTCGCCCTGCTTCTCGTCCTCGACGTAGGTCGCCGGCTCCTGCTGCACTTGACCGCTCGTCGAGGCGGTGCGCGTCTTCGCCTGACCCGAGGAGCTGGCGCATCCGCCGAGCGCCAGGATCGCGAGCGCTGCTCCGACTCCAAGCTTTCCGATGTCCATGGTCCCCCCTGTGCGAGGCTGCCCCGGAAATGTGGTGCTCGGGCAAGCCCTCGCCAAGCGACGCGAATTCGGTTAAAAAGCCGCGCTGCCGCGAGCCGCCCGTCGGCGTGCGCGCGGCGTCCCCACATGATCTCGGTTCAGAACGTCAGCAAGGCCTTCGGGCCCAAGAAGCTCTTCGAGGACGTGAACGTCGCCTTCCCGCCGGGGAGGCGCTACGGCCTCACGGGCCCGAACGGCGCCGGAAAGACCACCCTCATGAAGATCCTGGCCGGCGACGAGGAGCCGGATGCCGGCAGCATCCTGCGCCCGAAGCGGCTCGGGATACTTCGCCAGGACCAGTTCCGCTACGAGGACGACCGCGTCATCGACGTCGTCCTCATGGGCAACCCGGTGCTCTGGGGGGCGATGCAGGAGAAGGATCGGCTGCTCGCGAAGCCCGACATCTCCGAGGACGACGGCCATCGCCTGGGCGAGCTCGAGGGCGTCATCGGCGAGGAGGACGGCTACACGGCAGAGGCGACCGCCGCGGAGCTGCTCGACGGCCTCGGCATCCCGCAGGAGGCGCACGAGCAGCCCATGCGCGCGCTCGCCGGTGGCTACAAGCTGCGCGTGCTCCTCGCGCAGGCGCTCTTCGGGCGTCCGCAGGCGCTGCTCCTCGACGAGCCGACGAACAACCTCGACATCGAGTCGATCCGCTGGCTGGAGCGCTTCCTCCACGAGTACGAGGGCGTGCTGGTCACGATCTCGCACGACCGGCACTTCCTGAACGCGATCTGCACCCACATCGCGGACATCGACTACGAGACGATCATCACCTACACCGGCGGCTACGACGACATGGTCCGCCAGAAGGGGCAGGTGCGCTCCCGGGTCGAGTCGGAGAACGCGGAGAAGGAGAAGAAGATCGCGCAGCTCCAGGACTTCGTCGCGCGCTTCCACGCCGGCACGCGCGCCTCGCAGGTCCAGAGCCGCATCCGCGCGATGGACAAGCTGAAGCTCGACGACCTCAAGCGCTCGAACATCGCCGCGCCGTTCATCAAGTTCGAGGTGGCGAAGCCCTCCGGGAAGCAGACGCTCGTCGTCGAGGACATCGCGAAGAGCTACGGCCGCCGCGAGATCGTCCGGCCCTTCTCGGCGCTCGTCACGAAGGGCGAGAAGGTCGCCATCATCGGGCGCAACGGCGTGGGCAAGACGACGCTCGTGAAGATGCTCGTCGGCGAGCTCGCGCCCGACCAGGGCACCGTGAAGTGGGGCCACCAGGCGTCGGTGGGGTACTTGCCGCAGGACCACGCCGGCCTCATCCGGCCCGGCACCACCGCCTTCGGCTGGCTCCGCGAGCTCGAGGACAAGCTCTCCAACGAGGAGATCTCGGGCCTCCTCGGACGCATGCTCTTCTCGGGCGAGGAGCGTATGAAGCCGACGGCGACCCTGTCCGGCGGGGAGACGGTCCGCCTCCTCATGTCGAACCTCATGCGCACGAAGGACAACGTGCTCGTGCTCGACGAGCCCACGAACCACCTCGATCTGCAGGCGATCGCCTCGCTCGCGGAGGGGCTCGGGCGGTACGAGGGCACCGCCTTCATCGTCACGCACGACCAGCAGCTCATCGGCGAGGTCGCGACGCGCATCTGGGCGCTGCGCGACGAGGAGCCCATCCTCGACTTCAACGGCGACTTCGACGAGTTCCTGGAGAAGCACCCGGACCTGGCTGCGCACCATCGTTAGAACAGGGCGTGCCGCCCCGCCCCGTCCAGCAAAGCTGGCCGGGGCCCCACCCCTGCTCGGCGGGTCCCGTGCGCCTTCGCGCGCGGCTTCGCCGCATTCGCTCAGGCGCCCCGCCACGGAGGGGCTTCGCCCCTCCCCAGCTGCGCTGGGCCCCCTCCCCCCGCGCTTCTCCGGGCGTTTGCGTTAAGGTCAGAGCATGCGCCGCCAGGTCAAAGCCGCCGAGGTGAAGCGCGAGCTCGTCGCGGGGCAGTCGACGGCGCTCCTCAAGGAGCTGCACCTGCTCACGCGCGAGGGCGACCTCAACGCCGACAGCCTGCGGAAGCTGAAGCAGGTGAACCATCTCGTGCGCCAGCTCGCGCCGGCGGTGGAGGACGTGCTCTCCCGCTTCGGGGACCCCGTCGTCGTCGACTGCGGCGCCGGGAAGGGCTACCTGGGGTTCATCCTGCACGAGCTCTTCGTCGGCCCGGCCGCGAAGGGGACGATCGTCTCGGTCGAGTCGCGCCCCGAGCTCACGGCGGCCGCCGAGGAGCGGGCGCGCCGGCTCGGCTTCGGCCGGATGCGGTTCGTCACGGCCGAGCTCGAGAGCGCCGAGCTGCCGCCGCGCGTCCACCTCGTCACCGCGCTGCACGCCTGCGACACGGCGACCGACGACGCGCTGGCGCTCGCGATCCGGCACAACGCCGACCACGTCGCGGTCGTGCCGTGCTGCCAGGCCGAGGTGGCGCGTCAGCTCGAGCGCGCGAAGGACGCCTCTCCGCTGCTCGCGCCCCTCCACGAGCACGCCTGGCACCGCCGCGAGTTCGGGTCGCACCTCACGAACGTGGTTCGCGCGCTCGCTCTCGAGGCGCATGGATACCGCGTCACGGTCACCGAGCTCGCCGGGTGGGAGCACTCGCTCAAGAACGAGCTCATCCTCGGCAAGAAGGTGAGGGCGCGAGACGAGGCGGCGCGGGCGCGCCTCGACGCGCTCCTCGCCGCGGCCGGGGT
This sequence comes from Anaeromyxobacteraceae bacterium, assembly GCA_036395165.1. GTDB lineage: Bacteria > Myxococcota > Myxococcia > Myxococcales > Anaeromyxobacteraceae > Anaeromyxobacter_A. Next base: position 4,039 of record DASWDS010000554.1, read on the forward strand.
GCGCCCCAAGCTCGTCCGGCTGCTGGATCAGCCGCATCCCGGGGTGTGAGCGAGCCGACACCGCGGCGGCGGACGCCAGGGCGCTCACGACATTGTGCTTTCGAGGGAAAGCGCTTATTTAGCCGAGCCGTGCCCGAACTCGCCCGCTCGCGTCTCCTCCGCGCCATCGCACTCGGAATCCTCGCGCTTCCCGCCTGCAAGAGCGGCGCGCCCGCGACGAGGACCCGCCCGCCGCCCGCCGTGACCGTGGCGCCGGTGCAGGTCCGCGACGTGCCGGTCGAGGTCAGGGCGCCGGTGGACCTCCGCCCGCTCGCCCAGGCCGACGTGGGCGCGAAGACGATCGGCTACCTCGACGCGGTGCTCGTCGATCGCGGGGACCGCGTGAAGAGGGGCCAGCTCATCGCGCTCGTCCGCCCCTCGGATCTGCCCGACCAGCTCGCGTCGGCGCGCGGCAGCCTGGCGCAGGCGCAGGCGGCGGTGGTGCTGGCGCGGGCCAACAAGGAGCGGGCCGAGCGCCTCGCACCCTCCGGCGTCGTCTCGCAGCAGGAGCTGCAGCAGGCGACGAGCGCGCTCGCCGCCACCGAGGCGGCGCTCGCGGCCGCGCAGGCCAACGTGGGCGGGCTCGCGACGCGCCTCGGGGAGACGCGCATCGAGTCGCCCCTCGACGGCGTGGTCTCGCAGCGGCGGCTCGACCCAGGGGCGCTCGTCGGACCGGCGAGCGGCACGAGCAGCATCGTCACGGTGGAGCGCATCGACGAGCTTCGCGTCTTCATCCCGGTGAACGAGCGCGAGGTCGGGGCCCTGCGCATCGGCCAGGACGCGCACGTCGAGCTCGACGCGTTCCCGGACAAGAGCTACGGCGGGAAGGTCGTGCGCATCTCGCCCGCGTTCGACCCGGTGACGCGGACGCTCGACGCCGAGGTGCACGTGAAGAACCCCGGCGAGCTGCGCTCGGGGATGTACGGCCGCGCCTCCATCGTCACGGCCGTGCACCGAGACGCGCTCGTCGTCTCGGCCTCGGCCGTCCAGATCTCGAACGACGCGCACGTCCTCTACGTCCTGCACGGCGATCGAGTGAAGCGCGTCGAGATCCAGGTGGGCGTCGACGGCGGCACGTGGCTGGAGGTGACGGGGGGCTTGTCGCGCGCCGACGAGATCGTCACCGCCGGCAGCGACGCCCTGTCCGACGGCGCCCAGGTGCGTGCGCAGAAGAACGTCGATCCGTACACCGGCGTGGTCAGCGCCGCGCCCGGCGAGCGGCCGAAGCAGCAGTAGCTTCGCGCGACGAGGAGTGGAGAGACCCCCATGTGGCTGACGCGTCTCGCGCTGCGGAATCCGGTCTTCATCCTCATGATGTCGCTGGCGGTGCTGGCGCTGGGGTGGGTCTCCCTGAGCCGCCTCTCGGTCGACCTGTTCCCGACCATCGACATCCCGAACATCAGGGTCGCGACCTTCTACACGGGCGCCGGCCCCGAGGACATCGAGAAGTCCATCACCATGCCCATCGAGCGCGCGGTCTCGGCGGCGCCGGGCGTGGACCGGGTGGAGAGCACGTCCAAGCAGGGCTTCTCCTCCGTCTCCGTCTTCTTCCAGTACGGCACGAACCTCGACAACGCGCAGTTCGAGGTCTCCCAGCGCGTGGCCCAGATCCTGAACACGCTCCCGCCGGGCATCCAGCAGCCCTTCATCCTCAAGTTCGACGTGACGAACATCCCCGTGGTCAACGTCGCCATGAGTGGGGAAGGCCTCGACGAGAAGCAGCTCTACGACATCGCCTACAACACGATCGAGCCGCAGCTCGAGCGCATCAAGGGCGTCGCGAGCGCGACGGTGGGCGGCGGCAAGATCCGGGAGATCGAGGTGAAGGTGCAGCGCGACGCGCTGCGCGCCCGCGGCCTGGGTGTGCTCGACGTCGTGCGGGCGGTCCAGACCTCGAACCTGCTCCTCCCGTCGGGCGACCTCAAGGCGGGGGAGCGCGACTACAACATCTTCTCCAACACGCAGTTCGGCGAGGCGCGCCCGCTGCGCGACGTGGTGCTCTCGCCGGCCACCGTCACGCGGTCGGGCAACACGCAGGCGCCGGTCCGGATCTCGGACGTGGCGGTGGTGGAGGACGGCGCGCAGGACCAGAACGAGATCGTCCGCATCAACGGCCAGCGCGGCGTCTTCTTCCGGGTCAACAAGCAGCCCGGCGCCAACACGGTGGCGGTGGTGGACGCCGTCCGAGCGGCGCTCCCCGGCCTTCGCGGCGTCCCGCCCAACGTGAAGCTCGCCGTCTCGTTCGACCAGTCGTCCTACATCCGCGCCGCCATCTCGTCGCTCGAGCACGAGGCGGTGCAGGGCGGCATGCTCGCCATCTTCGTCATCCTGCTCTTCCTCGTCTCCTTCTCCGCGACGGGGATCATCGCCGTCGCGATCCCGCTCTCGATCATCGCCACCTTCGTGCTGCTCTATTTCACGGGGCAGACGCTGAACGTGTTCACGCTCGGGGGCCTCGCGCTCGGGGTCGGGCGCCTCGTCGACGACTCGATCGTGGAGCTGGAGAACATCCACCGCCACCTCGCCATGGGTCAGGACCGCCGCGCGGCCGTGCTCAATGCGGCGCAGGAGGTGGCGATGCCCATCTTCGTCTCGACCATCACCACCATCGTCGTCTTCTTCCCGGTGGTGTTCCTCGTCGGCGTCCAGAAGAACCTGTTCGTCCCCTTCGCGCTCACCATCGCGTTCGCGCTCGTCATGAGCTTCTTCGTCTCGCGTACCGTGACGCCGCTGCTCTGCCTCAAGTACCTCAAAGGCGAGGGGCACACCTCCGCCGCGCGCGGGCTGGGCGGGCACGTGACGCGGCAGCTCGACCGCCTCGATTCCGCGTACGCGGCGGCGCTGGGCTGGGTGCTGCGCAACCGCGGCAAGGTCATCCTCGCCATCGCGATCTTCTTCGTGGGCTCGCTCGGGCTCTTCCGCTTCATCGGGAAGGAGTTCTTCCCCGACTCGGACGAGAGCCAGTTCCAGGTCATCTACAAGACGCCCATCGGCACGCGGGTCGAGCTGACGGAGAAGGTCACCGCTCGCATCGAGGAGGTGGTGAGGAAGGCGCTCTCGGGCGAGAAGGGTCCGGACGGGACCCCCGTCTTCACCACCCTGCTCTCCGACACCGGCCTCCCCGGCGGCCGGACGGCGCTCTTCACCGCGAACACGGGGCCGCACTCCGGGAACCTGAACGTGAACCTCGTCCCGCACAGCCAGCGCGGCCTCAGCGACGTGGAAGCATCGGAGAAGGTGCGCGCGGGCCTGCGCGACGCGCTGCCCGGCACGCAGTACTTCTTCTTCATCGGCGGGATCGTGAAGCGCATCCTCAACTTCGGCTCGAACGCGCCCATCGACGTCGAGATCTCGGGGTACGATCTCGACGCCGGCGGCGACTACGCGAAGCGGCTGCTCGCGAAGCTGCGGAACGTGGCCGACAAGGACGGGCGGCCGCTCATCACCGACCTCCAGATCTCGCGCGAGGAGAACTACCCGGAGCTCGACGTGGTGGTGGATCGCCAGAAGGCGGGCCTGCTGGGCCTGTCCGAGCAGCAGGTGGCGCAGACCGTGCTCGCCTCGATGGTCGGCTCGAACCAGTTCCAGCAGATCCCCTTCATCGACGCGAAGACCGGCAACCAGTACTTCATCAACGTCCGCCTCGACGATCGCTTCCGCCGCCAGATCGACGATCTGTCCGAGGTGTTCATGAAGACGCCGGCCGGCCCGGTCGTGTCGCTCGCCAACATCGCGCAGGTGAAGCGCTCCTCGGGCCCGGTCACCATCAACCGCAAGTACCTGCAGCGCATCATCGACGTGACGGCGAACGTCGCGCCCGGAAAGGACCTCGGCAGCGCCAGCGACGCGGTCCAGCAGATCGTCGACGACACGCCTCCGCCGGAGGGCTTCCGGGTCCAGCTCGGCGGGCAGACGCAGGCGCAGAAGGAGGCGAACGCGGGGCTCGGCTTCGCCGCGCTCATGGCCATCGCGCTCGTCTACATGATCCTCGCGTCGCAGTTCCGCTCGCTCGTCGATCCGCTCGTCATCATGTTCTCCGTGCCGCTGGGCGTGAGCGGCGTCCTCATCACGCTCTGGCTGACCGGCACCACGCTCTCCGTGAACAGCGCCATGGGCGTCATCATGATGGTCGGCATCGTCGTCTCGAACGGCGTGCTCCTGGTGGACTTCGCCCGCGTGCTGCGCAGCCGCGGGAAGCCCCTCATCGAGGCGACCATCGAGGCCGGCCAGACCCGGCTCCGCCCCATCCTCATGACCACCATCGCGACCATCGTCGGCCTCGTCCCCATGGCGCTCGGCATCGGCGAGGGCAGCGAGACGAACCTGCCGCTCGCCCGGGCCGTCATCGGCGGCCTCACCATCTCGACGGTCTTCACGCTGTTCCTCATCCCCGCGCTCTACACGCTCGCCGAGCGCTTCTCCCCGCCGCCCCACGACGAGAGCCCGGAGCCCGTGGAGGCCGCGACGTGAGCGGGACGCGCGCGGTCGCCGCCGTCCTCCTCCTCGCCGTCGCCACTCCCGCCGCCGTCCACGCGCAGGCCGCGGCGCCGGCGCGGCGCGAGCCGGAGCGCGTCACCTTCGCCGAGGCGGTCGGCCGCGCCGCCGCCCAGGCGACGGCCGCGGCCATCGCGCTCGAGGAGGTTCGCCGCTCGGAGGCGCTCCTCGGTGAGGCGCGCTCGGGATCCCTGCCGCTCCTCACGGGCAACGCCAGCTACACGCGGCTCGACGCCGCGCGCGGCAACCTCGTCGCGAAGGACCAGAGGAACGCCAACCTGAACGTGCAGGTCCCCCTCGTCGCGCCCTCGCGCTGGTCCACCTGGGCCGCTGCGTCCGAGGGCGTGGACGTGGCGCGCGCGAGCGAGCAGGACGTGCGGCGGACGGTCGTGCTCGCGGCGGCGCGGGCGTACCTCGGCGTCCTGGCGCAGAGGCGGTTCGTCGAGGTGAGCCGCTCGGCGCGCGCCATCGCCAAGGCGCGCTTCGACTTCGCGCACGCGCGACGGGCGGGCGGCATCGGCAATGCGCTCGACGAGCTGCGGGCGGAGCAGCAGCTCGGCACGAGCGAGGCCCAGCTCCAGAACGGCGAGGTCGCGCTGTTCCGGGCCCAGGAGGCGCTCGGCGCCGCGACGGGAACCGACGCGCCGCTCGACGCGGCCGAGGAGCCGAGCTTCGGCGGCGAGGGCGGCACCGCCGCCGATGCGGAGGCGCGGCGGCTCGACGTCCGCGCGGCCCGCCTCCGCTTCGACGCCGCGGAGAAGGTCCGGCGGTACAGCTGGGCGGACTGGTTGCCGAGCCTCGTCGCGTCGGGCCAGGCATTCCTCAATGACCCGGGCACGCTCACGAACCCGGCCAGGGGGTGGCAGGTGCAGTTCCTGCTCTCGCTGCCCCTCTTCGAGGGCGGCCTGAGGGTGGGGCAGCTCAGGGAGCGCGAGGCGCTCGAGCGCGAGGCGCGCGTGCAGCTCGATTCGACGCTGCGGCTCGTGCGCTCCGACGTGCGCCTCGCGACGGATTCGCTGTCTCGCCAGGAGGCGGCGCTCGCCTCGGCGCGGCTCGCCGCCGACCGCGGGCGGAGCGTCCTCACCCTCGCGACGGAGGCGTACAAGGCGGGCGCGACGAACGACCTCGACGTCACGACCGCCCAGCAGCAATCGCGCGACGCCGACCTCCAGGCCGTCATCGCGGAGGACGCCGTGCGCCAGTCGCGGCTCGACCTGCTCTCGGCGATCGGGCAGTTCCCGTGACCGTCTCGGCGGCGCGCGCTGCCGCTCCTCCGACCGCGCCTGCGCCGGCGAGCCCGGACGCGCGCCGGAGGCTCGCGGTCGCGGTCGCGGGCGCGCTCGCCTTCCGGGGCGCCTGCTACGCGCTCATGACGGCCGCCGCGGTCTGGGCGGAGAAGCGCCCCGCGCCGGGCGGGCTGCCCGACGTCGTGCTCGGCGCGCTGCCCTACGTCGAGGGCGTCGCGCGCGGCAACTACGTCCTCTGGCTCGCGCTCTACCTTCCGCTCGCCGTCGTCTTCCTCGCGACGGAGCCGCGGCGCTGGGCGCGCTACATGGTGACGGGCGGGCTCGTCTCGCTCGCGCGCGGCCTCTGCATCGCGCTCACCGGCCTCGGGCCTCCCGACCCGGCGCGCGCGGGTCCGGGCCTGCGCGACCGCGGCGCGGTCCAGGCGTGGCTGGAGCTGGTCTCGCCGTGGGGCGTCTTCGCGCACGGCAGCGCCCAGGCGTACCTCACGAAGGACCTCTTCTTCTCCGGTCACACCGCGACGACGTTCCTCCTCGTCCTGTACCTGTGGCCGCGGAAGGCGCTGCGGTGGATCGCGATCGCGGCGCACCTCCTCGTCGTCACCAGCGTGCTCCTCGCTCGCCTGCACTACGCGATCGACGTCGTGGGCGCCTGGGCCGTCACGTTCGCGCTCTTCGCGCTCCGCGAGTGGGCCCCCAGGCCGCGCGCGCGGTTGGGGTAGGATGTGCGGTCGATGACCACCGGGAAGGCGCCGGACGGCGACCACGGGCCGAGCCGCGGGAGGGACCTGGCGCTCCGCGTCGCGGTCGCGCTGCTCGCCCTGCCGGCCGGGACGGTGCTCTCGGCGAGCGTCGGATTCGCCCTCGGGCGCGCCACCTCCGCGCTCGACCTGGCGGGCGGGGTGGCGCTCGCGGCGGCGCTCGTCGCCTGGGGCAGGCCGCGCCGGCGCGGGGTCGCCGCGGCGAGCCTCACCCTCGCGCTCGCCGTCGCCGCAGCCGCGCTCGCGCTGGCGCCGCTCCGGTACGACACGACCTTCGACGGGCAGGCCTACCACGAGCAGGCCACGCTCGCGCTCGCGCGCGGCTGGAACCCGCTCGGCGCGCCGCTCGGGCGGGCCGATTTCGAGAACTACGACCTCGCGAACCACTTCCCGAAGGGATGCTGGATCGTGGCCGCCGCGGTGTACCGGCTCACCGGACGCTTCGAGACGGCGAAGCTCTTCCACGTCGTCCTCGCGGCCGCGGCGTTCGCGGCGGCGCTCTCGGCGCTCCTCGCCGTGCCGCGGCTCGGCCGCGCCGCGGCGGCCGCCGGCGCGGCACTGGCGGCGCTCGACACCGTCGCCTTCGTGCAGCTCTTCACGTTCTACGTGGACGGCCAGATCGCCTCCGCCATCACGGCCTTCGTCGCCTTCGC
>DASWDS010000555.1:0-3717 GCA_036395165.1 Anaeromyxobacteraceae bacterium
TGGGGCGAGCTCTTCATGCTGGAGCTGGCCGTCCCCGGCTGGATCCAGACCCGCGTCCCCGGCCTGCGCGACTGGTGGGAGCGGATGCGCGCCGCGCGCTCCTGAGCGGCACCCCGGCGGAGCGCGCCCCATGACGCGGGATCAGTACTTCGCGTCCTCGGTCTCGATCAGCCGGTAGATCTCGGCGGCGTCCTTCGCCTTCATGATCGAGTCGCGGAAGGCGGGGTTCTTGAAGATCCGGCTGATGCGCGCGAGCGCCTTGAGGTGGGCGCCGGCCGAGTTCTCGGGCGCGAAGAGGGTGAAGAAGAGGAACGTCGGCTTCCCGTCGATCGCCCTGAAGTCGACGCCCGCCTTCGACCGGCCGAAGCTCGCCATGAGGACGGGGAGCCCCGGCACCTTCCCGTGCGGGATGGCGACGCCGTCGCCGATCCCGGTCGAGCCGAGCTTCTCCCGCTCGAGCAGCGTCTCGAGCAGGCGCTGGGCGTCCGTCTTGTGCGTCGCGGCGAGCGGCCTCGACAGCTCCGACAGCACCGCCTGGGCGGTGGTGCCCGCGAGGTCGTCCAGGACTGCGCCGGGGTGCAGGAACTCGACGATCTTCATGGGGTCGATCGCCTCGCTAGCACAGGTGGCAACGCGCTGGCAACAAGGCAACCAGCGGGCCGGGTGCGGGGCGCGCGTCCCCGCAGCCGGCGCGCGTCGCTGGCCTACCCCGCTCGCGCCTGGATGAGCCCGAGGTTTCCGTCGTCGCGGCGGTAGACGACGTTGATCGCGTGGTCCTTCGCGTTCTGGAACACGAAGAACTGGCTGTTCAGGAGATCGAGCTGGAGGATCGCTTCGTCGAGCGTCATCGGCTTCGCCTGGAACGTGCTCGACTTCACCACGCGATCGGACGGCGCGCGGGCGATGTCGAAGACCTCGTGCTGCACGTCGATCGCGGCGCGGCCGTTCGTCCGCTCGACGACCTTGTGGTTCTTGAGCTTCTCCTTGTGCTTCTTGAGCTGTCGCTCGATCTTCTCGGCGGCCGCGTCGATCGACGCGTACATGTCGCTGCTCTTCGCGCGGCCGCGCAGGAGGAAGGGGCCTGCCTTCAGGTTGATGTCCGCCTTGTGCTCCAGGTTCTCCACGTAGAGCACGACGTGAGCCTCGCTCGGCCGGTCGATGTAGCGCTGGATGTGCTCGACCTTGCCGCGTGCGTGCGACTTCAGCGCTTCGGTCGAATCGAGGTGCCTGAAGGTGATGTTCACCTGCATGAACCGCCTCCTGTGATGTGAAAACACATCGGCCGCGACCCGCGCGCCCCACTCCCGTGAGGCCCGCAGCGCCGCGGCCGCTGTCGCTCTGGGCGTCATGCCCAGGATCATTCTAGCAGACCTCCCGGCACGCGATCCGGAGGCCCCGGGGAGGGGCGCACGCGCGCCTGAGGGTCACCTAACCGGGGGTTCGCCCGCCGCCACTCGATCGGCGCTAGAAGTATTTTTTGCGCTTGCTCGACGGCAAGATCCCGAGCACCTCGCGGTACTTGGCCACGGTGCGCCGCGCGATCTCGATGTTCTGGCCCTTGAGGATCTCGACGATCTTCTGGTCCGAGTGCGGGTGCTTCGGGTCCTCGGCGGCCACGATCTGCTTGATGTGGTTCTTGACCGCCTCGCTCGCGATCTCGTCGCCGCCCGTCTTGTTGATGGCGGAGTTGAAGAAGAACTTGAGCTCGTAGATGCCCTGCGGCGTGTGGACGTACTTGTTCGTCGTGACGCGCGAGACGGTCGACTCGTGCATCCCGATGTCCTCCGCCACGTCGCGCAGGATGAGCGGCTTGAGATACGCGATGCCGCGGTCGAGGAAGTCCTTCTGGAACTTCACGATCGACTCGGTGACCTTGTAGATCGTGCGCTGCCGCTGGTGGATGGAGCGGATGAGCCACACCGCGCTGCGGAGCTTGTCCTGGATGTACTCCTTCGCGTCGCCCGCCTGCCCGTTCTTGAGCGCGGCGCGGTACATGCCGCTGATGCGGAGCTTGGAGAGGCCGTCGTCGTTCAGCACCGTGACGTACTTGTCGCCCATCTTGTGGACGTAGACGTCGGGCGTGATGTACTGCGGCTCCTCCCCGGAGAAGGCGCGCCCCGGCTTCGGCTCGAGGTGGCTGATCACCTTGACCGCCTTCACCACCTCCTCGATCGAGATCTTGAGGTCCTTCGCGATCGCCGCGTAGTTCTTCGACTCGAGGTGCCTGAGGTGGCGGTCGATGATGGCGACGATCTCGGGCGTGTCGGCGTTGATGTGCCGCACCTGGATGAGCAGGCACTCGCGGAGATCGCGCGCGGCGACGCCGATGGGGTCGAGCGTCTGCACCTTCTTCAGCACGTGCTCGCAGAACTCGAGGCCCTTGCCCGACTCGAAGGAGACTCGCACCAGCGGATCGCGCGCCGCGCCGTCCTCCACCTCGCCCTCGACCTGCGGCATCTTGAAGTAGCCGTCGGTGTCGAGGTTCCCGATGATGAGCATCGCCACCTGCTCCTCCTCGGGCGTGAAGTGCGAGAGGCGCAGCTGCCAGACGAGGGTGTCGACGAGGTCGGTCTTGCGCGTGAGCGTCGCCTCGAACCCGGGCAGCTCCTCGTCCGCCATGCCGCGGTTCGACGGCGCGGTGTGCCCCTGCAGCTGGTAGTGGTCGAGGTACTGATCCCAGTCGATCTCGTTCGCGCCCTCCTCGCCCTTCACCTCCTCGTTCTTCTCCGCCTCCTTGTGCTGCGGCGCCGCCTCCTCCTGCGCCTGCTCGGCCGGGCTCGCCCCCTCGGCGCGGCTCTCCTCCTCGCCCTCCGCCGGCTCCTCGAGGAGCGGGTTCTCGGTGATCTCGGTGCGGATGAGGTCGACGAGCTCCATGCGCGAGAGCTGGAGGAGCTTGATGGCCTGCTGCAGCTGGGGCGTCATCACCAGCTGCTGGGTCATCTTGAGGTGCTGCTTCAGCTCGAGGCTCATCGTCGGGACGCTCCGGAGCTACGGGTGGTGCGAGACGTCGTCGAGGCGGAACTTCTCGCCCAGGTACACGGCGCGGGCGCGGTCGCTCCGCGCGATCGCGGCCGGTGTGCCCTCCTCCAGGATCCGGCCGGCGGACAGGATGTAGGCGCGATCGCAGATGCCGAGCGCCTCGCGCACGTTGTGATCCGTGAGCAGGACGCCGATGCCCTTTTCCTTGAGGTCGCCGATGAGGCGCTGCAGCTCGGCGACCGCGATCGGGTCGACGCCCGCGAAGGGCTCGTCGAAGAGGATGTAGCGCGGCGACGAGAGGAGGCTCCGCGCCACCTCGGCGCGCCGCCGCTCGCCGCCCGAGAGCGCCTCGCCCAGGCTCGCGGCCACCTTCTGCAGGCGAAACTCGTCCAGCAGCGCCTCCGCTCGCGCCTCGCGCTCGGCGCGCCCGACGCCGAGCGCCTCGAGGACGGCCGTGAAGTTCTCGCGCACGGTGAGCTTGCGGAAGATCGACGCCTCCTGCGGGAGGTAGCCGACGCCGAGCCGGGCGCGCCGGTGCATCGGCAGCTTCGTGAGGTCGTGATCGCCGAGGCGGACCGAGCCGCGCTCCGGTACGACGAGACCGACGACCATGTTGAACGACGTAGTCTTCCCGGCGCCATTCGGGCCGAGGAGCCCGACCACCTCGCCGGGCGCGACCTGGAACGACACGCCGTCGACCACGCGGCGGCCGCGGTAGCTCTTCTCGAGCCCGTCCGC
>DASWDS010000556.1:0-6501 GCA_036395165.1 Anaeromyxobacteraceae bacterium
AGGTTTCGGTGCGCGGCGCAGCATACCGCGGCGGCTGGGATGGGCGGAAACGGTGGTCGGGGTCGGGGTCGGGGTCGGGGTCGGGGTCGGGGTCGGGGTCGGGGTGGAGCTCCCCAGGAGCCTACGCCAGCGGCCGTCCGCCGGTGACGCCCAGGATCTCCCCCTGCGGTCAACGTGCGCGTGTCACACGAGTGCGGCAACGCGGAACCCTTGCCTCGTAGGCCGGGCCCCGTCTTTGCGGTGCAGCCGCGTGACGGCGGTCAAGGTCTCTGCGCGCCCCGATGCACACCGTCGATTCACGGGCGGCCGGAGGGTGCATGCGCGTGGTGTTCGAGGAAGACGTGAGGACCCTGCCGCAAGAAGGCGGCTCGCCGGAGACCGCCTCGACGGTGACCTGCCTGCTCGACCTGCTGCTGCCCTGCAACATGCAGTGCGAGGGCTGCTCTCCGCGCCCACAGGCAGCCCCCCTGACGAACGCCATCGCGAAGGCTCTCGCGGACAGCGTGCTCGCCCACGTCGAAGAGCGCGGTGCCACGCGACTCGACCTGGTCCTGTTCGGCGGCGAGCCCCTGCTCGACGCTGGCCACGTGCTGACGCTCGCGTCACGGCTGCGGCGTGGCTGCGCGCGACGTGGGATCAGGTTCGTCGGCCACCTCATCACGAACGGCACGCTCCTCGGCGCCGTGCCTACGCGGCGGCTCGTCGCCGCGGGGCTCTCGCGCCTCCAGGTGACGCTCGATGGCCCTTCCGGCGTGCATGACGCGCGGCGGCGCATGCTCGACGGCGGCGGAAGCTGGCGAAGCATCGTGAAGGGGCTCAGGCACGCCCGGAAGTGCGCGCAGGTGGTGGTGCGCTCCGACGCCGCCGCGCTGGCCTCGAACCTGGAGGAGCTCCTCGCCGCGCTCGACGCGGACGAGCCGGTCGCCGGCGACGGCAGCCTCTCGCTCTATGTCGCGCGCCCCGCTTCGTACTCCCAGCAGGCGCGCGAGCTCGTGGACGTCTTCCGTCTGCTGGAGGCTCCGGCCGCCAGCGCCGTCCTCGGCGCATCGTCGTGAGCCGGCGGTCGGGCAAGCGCCCGTTGACCTTCCCCCCGTGAGGCGTGCCCCGGGGAATCCGCTCGCATGCACTTGCTCCCCAGGCGGGGAGTCCTCAATGTCGGGGAAGGAACCTTCCCCATATGGATACCGAAACAACCCAGGAGATGAGACCCGCAAGGAGTCGGGGCGCCGTCGTCGATCCGGAGCACCGGCTGCGGGAGGAGCCCAAGGGCATGGTGCTCGTCATCGACGACGACGAGGGCATCCGGACCGCGCTGGCCGAGCTCCTCGAGATGGCGGGCTATTCCGTCGCGGTGGCCGCCGACGGGCAGGAGGGCGTGGAGCTCCTGGAGGTCGGGCTCGAGCCGAACGCCATCGTCCTCGACCTCATGATGCCGCGGATGGACGGGTGGACGTTCCTCGAGCGCCTCCGCGCCGATCCCAGGTTCCACGACACCCCGGTCGTGGTCGCGAGCGCAGCCACGGGCGAGGGACCGCCCGGCGCGGACGTCTGCCTGCGCAAGCCGTTCGACGTGAGGCAGCTCGACCGCGAGGTCGCGCGCCTCTGCGCGCATTAGTGCTCACCGCGCCTGGATGCCGTTCTTCGCGCACCAGAGCGCGAAGGCCTGGTCCATGCTCTTGATGTGGCCGGCGAGCCAGCGGTGCAGCGTCTCGATCGTCTCGAGCGCCGCCTTCTGCTCTCCGGCGTGGACCTGGCGCTGGATCTCGCCGACCTGCTCGGTGAGGCGCGCGTGCTCCGCCTTGTGCGCATCGTGCTGCGGGTAGGCGTAGAGCCGCATCATCAGCTCTTCCGAGAGGAAGTGGACGTTCGTGAAGTCCACGAGCTGCGTCAGCGTCCGCGTCGCGAGCTCCGTGTCCTTCCCCTGCCGCACCAGCTCCTCGAGCGCGTTCACGAGGCTGACCTGGAGGCGATGCTCGGTGTCCATCGAGTCGACACCCGTGCTGATGCCCTCGTCCCACGCGCGCTGGACCATGTCGCCTCCGGAAGGGAGTGTAGGAGTGTAACGGGGCGCTGCGAGACCGCCAGCGCGCGGGGCGGGCGATGGCGGCCGCGCTCAGGAAGCCCGCGGCTTGCCCGCGAGGGCGCGCGCGATCTCGGGGTGGAAGCGCTTCGACGCGAGATAGCGCCCAAGTGGAACGTCGTTCACCTGCACGTGGAACTTGACCCACTCCGGGACGCGCGTGGAGATCCACTGGACCGTCGGCACGCTGAGGCCGGTCGTCGCGAGCTCGCGCATGAGCTGGGCGAAGTCCTGCATGAAGAGGTCGTGAGCGGACTTGTGTCGGCCGCGCTCCGGGTACCCGCTCGCGTTCATCAACGACTCCTCCGCGCCGAAGTGCGCCGCGAGGTCATCCCCGAGCTCCGCGAGGACGATCTTCGTCCGGGCGAGGTCGTCCGCCTGCGCTGCCTTGGCCGCGGCCTCCAGGCGCTGGAAGAGCACCCGGTGATGACCGTCGATCTCCTCGAAGCCGGACACGAGCTCCGGTGCCATGCGCCACGTCATGCGAGCTGCCCTTTCCCCGGGTGATGGCATGAGGACACCAGAACGCCGTCCGCGACACAAGCCCGCAGGTATGGCTCACGCCTGCCAGGGCAACCGTCGATCGGGGCTCCCTTGGCCAAGGGTCTCCATCTTGGGGTCCGCTGGATTCGGTAGGGGAGTCGCGGCCATGAGCCCGTGGTGCTGCGCCGCACTCCCGGTCGGGGGCTGCCAGACAAGAATCGGGAGCCTTATCCAGTCATCGAACGTTTCACGGAAGTGACTTCCGAGCGGACCCTCACAGGGTCAGGACGGGCCCCACCATGACGACGGAACTGCAGCGAGCGATGGCCCGGTACGAGGAGGCCCGGATCCTCTACAAGAAGGCGGTGCTCGGATCGCTCAACGGAGCAGCGAACGGCGATGCAATCCGGCGGGCGATCCAGGAGTTCCAGAGCGCGAGCGCGGAGCTGAAGCGCGTCACGGCTGCGCCTTCGCCACGCGCGCGCTCGAGCCGGCAGGACGAGGCTGTCTCGCCCCCCAGCTGGAATCTCTTTCGCCGCTTCCTCAAGGCTGGGTAGGGGCGCACCCGGCGCGCGTTTCAAGCTCTGCGGAACGAGCGCCTACGTCGCGGCGCCGGCTGTGCCCTGGCCTCCGCCCTGGGTCGCCATCTTCTTCGCGAACTCCTCGCCGGCGCGGCGCATCTCCTCCTCGCTCAGGTCCTTCACGTGCGTGGAGATGCCCCAGGGCATGCCGAAGGGGTCGATGACCATGCCGGAGCGGTCGCCCCAGAACATGTCGGCCAGCGGCATGGCGCTGGTCGCGCCCGCCTCGATCGCGCGCGCGAAGACGGCGTCGCAATCCGGGACGTAGAGCCAGATCATCGTGCTGGAGGGGTTTTCGCGCGAGGGCGCCCGCCGGTCCATCGCGTCGTTCAGGTAGATGATGGAGTCGCCGATGCGCATCTCGGCGTGCCAGATGCCGCGCCCGTCCGGCGACATCATGCGCATGAGCTCCTTCGCGCCGAAGGCCTGCTTGTAGAACTCCATCGCCTTCGCGCAGTCCTCGAGGACGAGGTTCGGCGTCACGGTGTGGACGCCCGGCGGGATGGGCGAGACCTTCCTCGGCTTCGCGCTCGCCCGCGCCCGGTTCGCCTTCGCCGGCGCGCGCCGCCTCGCGGCCGCGCGCGCTGCGGCGGTCGGAGCCCGCGCCTTCGTCGCGCTCTTCGTCGCCGTCGTCCGCTTGACGCTCTTCTTCGTCTTCTTCGCCATGGGGAAGCCTCCGTTCGCCGCATCCTAGTCGGCTCGCGCGCGCGGCGGCGCGACCATCGCGGGGCGCTGAACCGCGGGTGCGCGCCTCGCGGTCGGGGCGCGCTCACCGGGCGGCCGCGAGGGCTGGCGCCCACCAGCCCTCACGGTGCCGTGGCGACGAGCGCGAACACCTCGTGCAGCACCCCGAACCGCTCGGGGAACCGCTCGCGCAGCGCCCGGGCGAGCGCGGCCTCGTACTCGGCGATGGCGGCCGGGTCACGGAGCGCGAGCACGCCGTTGCAGGCGCGCATCCGGCCGAGCCAGCCGGCGCGGTCGTAGCGCACCTCCACCTCGTACGCGACCTCGCGCAGGCCGGCGAACCCGGCCGCCGCGAGGTCGTGGTCGTAGCGGCCGGGCATGCGGAACATGCCGGCCCAGGGCCACGCCGGATGCCGCTCGAGGAGGAGCGCCTCCGAGACCTGCGGCACCGTGCCCGGGTGCGGCTGGTAGTTGAAGCTCGCGAGCACGAGCTGGCCGCCCGGCCGCAGGAGGCGCCGGCACTCGGCGGCCGCGGCGGGGCGATCGAACCAGTGCCAGCATTGCCCGGCCGTGATGGCGTCGAAGGCGCGGTCGCGGAACGGGCACGCCTCGGCGCGCCCGGCGACGCGGCGCTGCAAGTCGGCCGCCTCGCGCAGCATGGCCGGCGAGAGGTCGAGCGCGGTGACGCGCGCCCCGCGCCGCGCGTAACCGCGGGAGAGGGCGCCCGTGCCCGCCCCGAGGTCGAGGACGTCGCCCGAGAGCGCGACGCGCTCGAAGAAGGAGTCGGGGAACCCCTGCCGGAAGCGCGCGTAGTCGCTGGCGGACGGGCCGAAGTCCATGCCGAGCCCGGCTATGGGCGCGACGCGGGCGGGGTCCCGCGGATCGACCAGTCCAGGATCTCGATCGGGTGCGCCGCCGCCAGCGACACGCCGCGATCGCGGAGCATCCGCTGGATGTGGAGCGTGCACCCGGGGTTCGCGCTCGCGACGAGGTCCGCGCCCGTCGAGAGCACGTTCTCCGCCTTGCGCCGGCCGATCTGGATGGAGCTCTCCACCTGGAACAGGTTGTAGACGCCGGCGCTGCCGCAGCACTGATCCGGATCGGGGACCTCCACCAGCTCGAGCCCCGGGATGGCGCGCAGCAGCGCGCGCGGCGGCTCCTGGAGGCGCTGGGCATGCCCGAGGTGGCACGACGAGTGGTAGGCGACGCGCGCCGGGAACGGGTGGCGCTCGGCGCGCGCCGGAAGCGCGGCGAGCAGCTCCGTGACGTCCTTCACCTTCGCGGCGAGCGCCGCGGCGCGGCCGGCCCACGCCGGATCGTCCGCGAGGAGCCTGCCGTAGTCCTTCATGTTGGAGCCGCAGCCGGAGGCGTTCACGGCGACGACGTCCACCTCCGCCGCCTCGAGCCGCGCGATGAGGTCCTTCGCCATCCGGCGCGCCTCCGCGTCGCGACCGGCGTGCACCGAGAGCGCGCCGCAGCAACCCTGGCCGCGCGGGACGACCACCTCGCACCCCTCGGCGGCGAGGACGCGGACCGTCGCCGCGTTCACCCCGGGGAAGAAGACGCGCTGCACGCACCCGGCCAGGAGGGCGACGCGCAGGCGGCGCTCGCCCCGTGCCGGGGTGTGCTCCGGCAGGCGTCCGGCGAGGTGCTCGCGCGCGACCTTCGGCGAGAGCGCCTCGAGCTGCGCCAGGCGTCGCGACACGAGCCACAGCACCCCCGTCTTCCTCACGAGCCACTGCAGGCCCGTCACGCGGAAGAGGAAGAAGAGGAGGAAGGCGGCGATGCGCAGCCGGACGGGGTGCGGGAAGAGCGCGAACACGACGGCCCGGTGCAGCCGGTCCGCGAGCGACCGCCGGTGCACCCGCTCGATGTCGGCGCGCGCCTGCTCGATGATGACGTCGTAACGGACCCCCGACGGGCACGCGGTCACGCAGGCCATGCAGCCGAGGCAGCGGTCGAAGTGGCGCACCACGTTGGCATCGAGCGCGAGGCGCCCGTCCTTCACGGCGCGGAAGAGGTCGATCCGGCCGCGCGGCGAGTCCATCTCCTCGCCCCACGAGACGTAGGTGGGACAGTGCGGCAGGCAGAAGCCGCAGTGGATGCAGTCGTCCGCGGGAGAGCGCGACGCCGCCTGCGGGCGGGCGGCCGCGGTCGCATCCGAGGTGGGCGTGGGCGTCGCCGCCGCCGGCGGCGCGACCGCCGAGCTCGGCGCGGGCCCGGTGTCGGGGGTGGGCGCCATCAGAGCCCTCCCACGAAGCGACCGGGCGCGAGCCGGTGATCCGGGTCGAGCTGGTCCTTCAGGCGCCGCATCAGCGGCAGCGCGGGCGGCGGCGGCCCCCACACGTCCGCCGCGAGCCGCACCGCGGCCGGGGCGGCCGAGAGGACGAGCGCGCCACCCAGACGCGAGAGCGCGGCGCGCGCGGCGGCGACGGCGTGCACCGTCCCGGCGGCCTCGACGGGGTCGCCCGAGGCGTAGGCGATGCCGAGCGCCGGGTAGAGCGCCGCGGCGCCGCCGCGCAGCGAGGCGAGCAGGGGCGTGAGCGCGCCCCGCACCGCCTCCGCGAGCGCCGCCGGCGGCGCGGTGAGCTTCGCGCGCAGCGCGCCCTCGGTCCGGATGACGTCGTAACGGACCCCCGACGGGCACGCGGTCACGCAGGCCATGCAGCCGAG
>DASWDS010000557.1:0-6976 GCA_036395165.1 Anaeromyxobacteraceae bacterium
CCGCGTGCAGGACCGACGTCGACGACTACGCGGCGCAGATGCAGGGCATGGTCGCGCGCATGCAGGAGATGGCCCCTCGGATGGACGGGCACATGGCGGCGATGGGCCAGACGATGGGCGCCGACATGCAGTGCGGGACGGGAGTGATGGCGCAGGAGCTCATGCACCACCTCTCCGTGGCTTGCACGATGGCCGACATGACGGCGAACGCCGCCGAGGCTGCGCGACACGCCGACGCGATGCAAGGGTACGCCGATCACATGCAGATGCGGGCTGCCGAGATGGCGGAGATGGCGAACCGATCGGGCGGAATGATGGGCGGCGCGAGCGGCTCCGGGATGATGGACGGCGGCTGGCAGATGCCCGACGGCGGGATGATGGGCTGGGATCACACGATCCCCGGCTGCACCCCCGGCGCCGCGGCGCGATGAAGCTCCTCACGGAACTGTCCGCGCGGGTGATCAGCGCGCGATGCGTACATTCCGCGAGCGGATGGCGCTCAGGATGTGCCTGGCATCTTTGTCGTCATTGACGGCGAGGCGGGCCACGCCCCCTGAGTCGCCTTGTTCCACGAAGACGTTCGCGACGAAGGACATCGGAAACAGCTGGCCATCGCCGCCGGCCCGCGCTCCAGCGGCGAGGGCGAGGAGGATGTGGACGCTCACGGGTTCCTCTGAGGAGGTCAGCACGCGCACGCGACGCCGTCGGTCGTGTGCTCCTCACCGCCGAACCACGAATCGCTCACGATGATCGGAAGGGTGGGATCGAGGGGCAGAGCGCGTTCGTGACGGTACGGACCGAAGGAGAGGTCGGAGACCACTGAGGCGTCGGGGTCCCTGAGCGCGTCGAGCAGGGAAGCCCGCGATTCGCGAGCGCGTGCCGGCGCGAAGAGCAGCAGCGCCTCGCCCAGGCACGCTTCGGCCGTCTCGTGAGGAACGACGCGCTCACCGACCCCCACGAGCTCGAACCCAGGCTGGCGCGTCAAGACGAGCCGAGTGGCTGTGCGTCGCTCCACCTGGGCGTGAAGTCCGGCGAACGCCGAGAAGATCGCCGCCGTGAGCTCCCAGCCCGGAACGTCGCGCAGCACCGCTGGCTGCGCCGCACCGTCGCTTCCGGGATCGGAGCGCTGGCGGAGGCGGTCGAGGCTGGACATCGTGATGAGGGAGGCGTCCCCGTCGAGGTCGAGCGCCCACTCGATCGACCCCACCGTGAAGAGGCTCGGCGGGATCGCCGAGGCGAGCTCGATGCGGGGCGTGCCCGTCGCGTCGAAGGCGGCGTCGGCCAAGGAGCGCTCCTCCGCGGAGAAGGAGCGGAAATCGCGCTCCAGGGGGGATGGGTAATGGCGGACCGCGAGCTTCCCGACGAACGCATGGGCGCCGACGCCCTCGAGGCGCTCGGGTGCGACGAGCTCGAGCTGCCACGCGCCGGCGCTCCCGCGCAGCCAGACGTACCAGGCCGGAAGCTCGCGGGGCGTGTCGCCCCCCCACACCTCGCTCGCGGCGGCGAGGCCCACGCTCGTCGCGATCCCGCTCGCGGACAGGCCGCGCGAGAGGAGCGACTGGATGCGCAGGCGGAAGAGCTCGGCCGCGTTCACGCTGCCTCCTCCCCGCGCCGGAGCGGCCAACCGCCGAAGAGGTCGCGCTGGACCAGCACGACCGCGACGAAGAGGAGCGTCCACACGAGCGGAGTGTCCTCGGGTTGCGCCATCCCCTGCACCTTGCCCAGCATCCGCGTCGCGATGGGCGAGTAGTAGAAGAGGTGGAGGACGCCAGCGCCTGCGATCGCGAAGAGCGTGCGGATGGACCGCGCGATCGCCGTGTGCGCTCGACCGAAGAAGGTGTCGATGGCGAAGGTCGCGAGGATGAGGAAGCCTGCGAGCTCCGCCACGTGCAGGTAGCGGAAATACGGCGCATCGGTGTACTGGCCACCCTGGAAGGCTTCGCCCCACGCCGCATTCATGGCGCGCAGGCTCAGCACGAACAGCACGCCTCCGGCGATGACCGAACCGACGAGCGCGACGCCTCCGCGCAGCGGACCTCCCTCTCCGAGGAGCCGCCAGGGCCAGCCCTCCCAGAGGACCTCGGCGACCACGAGGACCGCGACGGCGGCCATGACCCAGCCCAGGTTGAAGTAGGCGCTGCCCGTCTGCGCGAAGTCCGCCCACCAGGGCGGCACGCCCGCCATCGTCTGCGCCGGGTAGAAGAGCTGCGTCACATGGGGGTGGAAGAGCACGGCATAGGCGACGACGGCGAGGAGGGCCGCGAGCGACAGCCGCGAGAAGGCACGCACTGCACGCGATGACGCTTGCCATGGCCATGATCCGAAGCCGAGCGAGAGCACCAGCGCCATCCAGATGAACGCCGTGGCGAAGTAGATGATGGCTGTCGAGGCATTCTCGCGGGCGTTGAAGAGCTCCGCGCCGACGCCGCCGGCGGCGATGATGGCGCGCGGGCTGAAATACGTGACGCCGAATCGGCCGAGGAAGCCCCAGAAGAAGCCGTGGACGGTGAACGCTGCGATCCCCACGGCGAGCGAGGTGGCGAAGAGGCCGCGCGCGAGAGAAGGAGGCCTCGACGGCGCGGTGGCGTCTGTCGGCTCTCCCCCCATCGCGATGAGCACCGCCACGAGCACCGCCACGAGGGAGAACCCGTACATGGGCGTGTAGAGCTTCAGGACGCCGTTCGGATCGAGGAACACCCACCACAGCGCCCAGGTGATCGCGAACGCCACAGCGAGGCTCAGCACGCCGAGGAGCGTCGCGCTCGCGTGGGCGCGACGCACCTCGCCGGACGACGTGATGGTCTCGCTCGGGACGCTCGACATGGGAGGCCTCGGCGGCGGCACTCGGGCCGGCGCGGATGCGCTATCCGAATAGCACGGAATCGCCGTTGGTCAGGTACGCGTTGCTCGCGCGCGCGACCAGCGACTGGCGCTTGTACGTCTTGTACGTGTCCGTCCCCTTCACGATGGGCACGCCGCTCGCCGCCGCCTTCTCGGCCCAGAGCCACCCCGTGCAGTGGTTCGCGGCCACCTTCTGCAGCTTGAACGCCTTCACGCCCGCGATGACGTCGTCGAACTTGGGGTCCCAGCTCTCGAAGAGGCTGAGGTGCAGCCCTCCGTAGGCGCCGTAGGGCTGGTACCCCGCGAAGTTCTGCTTCGCGAACGAGAACAGGGAGAGGATGCCGGGGTGACAGCAGCCGGTGACCGTCACGATGCCCTTGTCCTGGACGTTGAAGTACAGGACGTTTTCGCCGCGGACACGCAGGAGGATGGGGACGTCGAACATCTTCAGGGCGACGCCGGGCATGAGCTTGTAGACGCCCTGGTTGTTCTGACCCTCCGGCCCGGTGAGCACGAGCTCGCCGCGGTGCGGGACGTCGTTCTTCGCGAGGACGATCTCGCGGCCACCCTTGTCCTTGGCCGTGAAGCGGCCCTTCTCGCGGAGCAGCGCCAGGTCCTCCGGGAAGTGGGTCTTCGGGGCGATGATCTTGATGTTCGGGTTGTTCTTCAGCGTCGACTCGATGCCCCACAGGTGGTCGAGGTGCCAGTGCGAGAGGACCATGAAGTCGATCTCGCCGCGCTGGAGCATGCGCTGGACGCCCTTCTTCTCGAAGACGTAGTCCATCCACCCGTTGTTCCAGCCGCTGTCGAGGAGGATTTTCTTCTCCTCGCCTTGCAGCGTCGTGACGGTGATGAGGGCCGAGTAGCCGCCCGAGTTCTCCGGGTCCCAAGCGATGGAGTACTGGCTCGTGGAGGCGCCGCCGCCCTCCGTCATGTTGGCCTTGAACTTGTCGTTATCGAACCAGCTCGTCTCGGAGAGGACGTCCACCTTCACCGAGCGGACGGCGCCGATGTCGATCTTGTCGGCCGCATCCGCGTGGCGGACGAAGAGCGGGGCCGCGGCTGCAGCCGCGCCGGTCGCCGACAGCGCCTTCAGGAAGTCCCTGCGCTTCATGGCCATGCGCTCTGCTCCTGCGCCGTCCGGTGGGCCGGACGCGCTCATGCGGGCGGTGCTGCGCGTGCACCGGGATCTCCCGCCCTCGGGCGTTGCGCAGCGCTCGGAGGTGCGAAGCAGGGCGGGCTCTTCGGCGGGCCCCTCCGCTGGTAGAGCGTCGCGGCTGCGTGGAGGGTTCGCACTGGCGGACACGGAAGAGCCCGACGCGTCTCGTCAAAATCGAGCACGCTGGTCGATGTTCGCGCTGGGATCGAGCTGCCGCTAGCGCCTGTCGGCGAGCGCGGCGAACGCAGGGTAGCGCCGTCCATCCTTCACGACCTCGCAACAGGTGGTGAAGCGGACGTTCTCGAATCCGGCTCGCTGCAGCCTCGCCGCGAGCTCCGCTCGGTCGAAGCCGTCGTGCGCGACAGCGCCCGGGCCGTGAAAGGATCCGTCCTCCTCGTCGAGGTCGGCGATGCAGACGGTGGCGCCGGGCGAGAGGAGCTCGTGAAATCGTTCCAGGATGGCGCCCACGTCGGCGATGTGGTGCAGCGCGAGCAGGGTGCAGACGAGGTCGTAGCGGGTGGCCGGCACCGGCCCCGCGGTGAGGTCCAGCTCCAGGGTCGTCGCGTTCTTCGCGCCCATGGCGGCGATCTTCTCCCGCGCGACGGCGAGCATCTCCCGAGACGTGTCGGCCAGCGTGATCGCCCCGACGTGCGGACGTAGCGCGAGGCCCAGCAGGCCCGTGCCGCACCCGTACTCGAGGACGCTCGCGTCGGGTCGAAGCCGCGCCTCGCGCAGGATCAGCTCCGCGACGCGCTGCGCGCGCTCGATTCTCGCGGGGTCCGCGTCCCAGGTCCTGGCTCGTGCGTCGAAGTCGGTCACGCGTTCGCTCCTTAGGTTCGTCACGTTTCCGCCGTCCGGGCCGGCCGACGCTTCACGCGCGAGCCCGAGGGCGATGTTCGATACGAGCCGCGGCGAGGCCGAAGGATGCAACATGCGGGTGGACAGCACCTCTTCGCCAGCGGCGAGGACGTGCAGCGATGACTGCGCGAGCGGATGCCAGTCCTCGCCCGTCCCGAGACGGTGCGGAACGATCCCGACGCATGGGCGGCCTCCGGCGCTCCCGAATCGAACCCCAGGACCAGGGGCTGGCTCTCATGGTTCGCATGAGACTCCCGTGGTGGTTGCCCTTCGGACGTGTGCCGGAGATCGCCCCGTCCTCGCTGGCCGAGCTGCTGGAGCGCGAGCTGGAGCCGCAGATCGTGGACGTGCGAACGCCCGCCGAGTTCGCGCGCGGGCACGTGCGTGGCGCGTTGAACGTGCCCGTGACCGCGCTGCCGTCGAGGCTCGATTCGCTGAGCCTCGAGCGCGACCGTCCCGTCGTTGCGATCTGCCTCACCGCGCACCGGAGCGTGCCGGCCGTGCGGCTCCTGCGCGAGCGGGGCTTCGACGCGGTTCAGCTCGCCGGAGGGATGATGGCGTGGCGCGCCGAGAAGCTGCCGGAGGCGACGAGCCGGGCGTGATCTCCTGGGACGATCCGAGCACCGCTGAGCGCGTGCTTCCGGGTCGCAGTCTGGCGCGAATCCTTCTTGTCGTGGGCGGCTCCCACCGGTTGGGGGAGGGGAGTCCATGGGCCGCGCTCGGCAGAGCCTCGCGCGCTCGCACCTACGCACTGCGCTGGGTGGAGCCATCGGTGTGGCGAGTGGGGTTGGCCTCGCACGGGCGATCGGATGCGACAGCTCCTCATGCCCTCTGATCGCAAGTGCCTGGGCGGGAGCGCTGTACGGACTCGTGGCGGGTGTGGTCCTCGCGTGGCCCATACGCAACGTGAATGGCGGGAAGCGCCTCGATGAGGAGAAGTGAACGGCGCTTGACGCGATAGACCGGCGCCTGCGACTTGCTTCACCTGCCGGCGTCCCTCCCTGCAGCGTCTCTCCAGCGCCCAGGTGCCGCCCGGCGGAGGAGCCGTACGGCCCGCGCGCTCGGCGTTGGAGCCGCCGGCCCGCCGCGCGGTTCGCGGTCATGCTGCGAGTCGCGTCCTCGCCGCCAGCGTATCTCGACGACTTTGCATCGATCCCGCGCCACGCGGCTCACATCGCCCGTGACCGGTCCCACGACGACACGCATCCGCCTCACTCGCGCTTCACTGCTCGCGCTGGCCCTCGCTCCCGCAATCGCCGCCGGCGCTCCCCTCACGATCGAGGACGCCATCCGCTCGGCCTGGACCCGGAATCTCGCCCTGCGCGCGTCGGCCTCGCAGGTCGAGGCCGCCCGCGCCGAGGCCGCGCGTGCCCGCGACGCCCGCCTCCCGGCGCTCTCGCTCGCCGCGCGAGGCGTGCGCACCGACGAGCCCATGATGGCGTTCGGGCTGAAGCTCGATCAGGGGCGGATCGGCGCGGCGGACTTCGATCCCGCCCGCCTGAACGGCCCCGCCTCCCTGGGCGCATTCGGAGGCGGGGTGACCTTCTCGGTCCCCATCTTCATGGGCGGCCGCCTCCTCGCAGGGCAGCGCGCGGCGGGCGCCGCGGCCGACGCGGAGGGCGCCGATCACGTCCGGCGCCGCATGGAGGTCGCCGCGGGCGTGGTCGAGGCGTACTTCGGGGCGCAGGCGGCGGAGGAGGGGGTCCGGTACGCCGAGGACCTGCTCGCCCACGCCGCCGAGACCGAGCGCTTCATCCGCGCGCGGAACGCCCAGGGCCTGACGCTGGACGCGGACGTGGCGCGCGCCTCGGCCTTTCGCGCGCAGGCCGAGGCGGAGCGGGCCGGTGCGCTCCAGCGCAGGTCGTCCGCGCGCTCGGCGCTGGCGCTCCTCTCCGGGGACGAGGCCGCCGGTGCCGACCTCGCGACCCCTATCGCCGCGCTCCCGGCGCCCGCCGGCGGCGGCGACGGCGCCTCCACACGGCCGGATCTCGTCGCAGCGCGGCTGCGCCGGGACGCCAACGCCGCCGGGGTGACGGTGGCGCGCGGCGCGCTCCTGCCGGCGGTGTTCCTCCAGGCGAGCGCCGAGACGATGCGGACCTCCGATCTGGCGCACGGGGC
>DASWDS010000558.1:0-2183 GCA_036395165.1 Anaeromyxobacteraceae bacterium
GACCTCGACCCCGACCCCGACCCCGACCGCGACCCAGACCCCGACCGCGGCGCCGAAGGACGACTCGACGGTTGGCCCGGAACCCTCGGCCGCCACCGCCCCGAAACCGGCCGAAAAGGACGAGAAATGACCATGATCCGCGGACTTGTGGCTCTCGTCGGTGCCGTGCTAACGATGGGCGTTCCGTGCCCCGGTTGGGCTCAGGCGAAGGGCGCCGCGAAGGTTTCCAGGACGCCCGCCGCCTCGAAGAAGGTGCTGAAGCTCGAGGAGATGAAGGTCGAGGGCCGGATCCAGAAGCCGCAAGCCATGTTCCTCATGCCGCGCGCGAACCTGAACGTCGGCGAGCTCGACCACGGGGAGCCGTTCCTGCCCAAGGTGAGCAAGGCGGTCGACAAGGACCCCTTCTAACCCGCGGCACGCGTGAGACCCATGGCCAGGCAGCACGCCAAGGCCCTTCGGATCGGCATCATCCAGAAGGGCAAGATCATCGAGGAGCGGCTGCTGAAGCAGCGCGAGCCGGTCACCATCGGCTCCGGCCCGAAGAACACCTTCTCGATCCCGCAGTCCGATCTGCCCGAGACCTTCACGCTCTTCACCGTCGCGGGGGGCGAGCTCTCGCTCGCGTTCGACGACCGGATGGACGGCCGCATCCACGGGCCGAGCGGCGCCGCCGACTTCGGCGCGCTCGCGGCCGAGGGGCTCGCGAAGCGGCGCGGTGCGATCCACGTGCTCCCGCTGCGCGACGACCAGTGGGGCAAGGTCCTCGTGGGCGAGGTGACCGTCCTCTTCCAGTTCGTCACCCCGCCTCCAGAGCCGCCGCGCCCGACGCTGCCGCAGGTGGCCCGCGGCAACCACTTCCGCAGCATGGACCGCCTCTTCGTGCTCGTGCTCCTCGGCTCGCTCGGCCTGCACGTCTCGGCCTATGCCGGGCTCTCGGCGCAGCCGGTGCGGGAGGAGGTGACCCTCGAGGAGATCCCCGATCGCTTCGCGAAGCTCCTCATCCCGGAGCGGAAGCCCGCGGCCGCCGCCGTGAAGGAGGAGAAGGTCGAGATCGCCGAGAAGAAGCCCGAGGAGAAGAAGCCCGAGGACGACAGGAAGGAGGCCGCCGACGACGCCGCGAAGCAGGCGGTGCGCAAGGCCGCCCGCAGCGCCGCGGTGGCAAAGGCGGTGCAGTCGAAGGGCCTCCTGCGCGTCCTCGGCGCGCTCGGGCCGGGCACCGGCTCGGGGGCCGTCGCCGACGTCTTCGGCAAGGGCGCGGGATTCGGCGATGTCGCGGCGGCGCTCTCGTCGGCGGGCGGCGTCGCGGTGGCGACCGATCCCGGCACCGTCGCCGGCCGCAAGGGCGGCGAGCAGGGCGGCCCGGCGCAGATCGGGGACCTGGGCACCTCCGGCGCGGGCGGCAGCAAGGTCGCGCTCGGCGTCAAGACCGAGGTGCGCGTCTCCGGCTCGGTGGCGGCCGAGGACGCCGACATCGACTCGCCCGACATCGACCAGGGCAAGCTCGGTGCCTTCGTCCGCGCGCGCATGGGCGCCATCAAGGCCTGCTACGAGAACCAGCTCAAGCGGAACCCCGGCCTGCGCGGCAAGATCCGCATCCGCTTCACCATCCTCGAGACGGGCGGGCTCGCCGACATCGTCGCCGCCGAGAGCTCTGTCGGCTCGGCCGAGGTGGTCGCGTGCATCATCGGGACGATGCGCACGTGGCGCACGCCGTTCCGCCCGGCGGGCACCGTCGCGGTGGAGTACCCCTTCGTCTTCTCCGCGAACTAGGGATTCAGATGAAGCCCCTGCGCGTCGCCGAGCTCGTCGATCTCCTCCAGGGCGTGGACTTCGCCGCCTGGTGGTCCGAGTACCAGAGGGCGACGCACGCCCTGGGCGAGGCGGAGGCGCACGCGCAGGACCTCGAGGCGCAGGTCGGGCTCACCGAGGGCCGCGCCGAGCTCGTCCAGGCGGGCGCGATCGAAACGCTGGCGGCCGTGGGGGCGCTCGAGGACGAGGGCGCGCAGCTCGCGGCCGAGGCGCAGTCCATCGAGAACGACTCGCTCGACGCCGTCGCGGCGTACGAGGAGCAGCGCCAGCGCGCGTCGCAGGTGTGGCTCCGCCTCGGCGGCGCCGAGCGCGAGACCGACGATCATCGGCTCCGCGTCGCCGGCGCCCGCTCCCGAACGCAGGCGCAGCGGGCG